>JAZFTU010000155.1:0-12128 GCA_036446855.1 Hydrothermarchaeaceae archaeon (SeqCode)
GGGCCATGTTGCCCAAGTTCCCGGAAGATTCGACGAAATTACTTAGAGAACTTACTAAAGACCTCTCCCTAGAGGAAGTTTTTGAGGAAGTTCAGAAGCGAGAAAAAAGGACTGCGTAGTTTACAATTCTGGTTTTGCTGAAAAAATCGCTTTCGCTCATGATTTTTTTTGGGATCGTATTTACTCTTAACTCACTACCAACCGCTCACACCCGTGTCTCGATGATGTACCCCTTTATGAGGTCAATGAAAGGCTTGAGGTCCCCTTCCTGCGCCCCGTGGAGGGCAGCGTAGTATTCCAGTCTATTTTCCTTTTTGATGTTGACCAGGGGATACCCGGTCTTTTTCAGGATAAAATTTAGGAGAATCCTCCCTGTCCTGCCGTTAAAGTCCACGAAGGGATGAATTCCCTCAAAGCCGGCATGGAAATAGGAGGTCAGTATGACGGGATGATATTTCCCTTTGTTCCTCCCATACCAGCGCAGGAGTTCCTTCAGCTCTTTTTCTATAACGTCTGGTGGCGGAGGTATGAAATCGACACCCCTGATGAAGACCTGGACCTTTCTCAACTCTCCCGCACCCTCCTTTAGAATCCCCTCTGTCAGGGTCCTGTGGATCTCCAGTATAAATTCCATGCAGACGTTTCTTTCATACTCCATAGCATAGTCGAAGGCGCGTTTGTGATTTTCCACCTCCTTTATCTCCCTCAAACTCTTGCCCTTGGGCACGATCTCTTCGAAGAGAATCATGCCTGTTTCATCCAGGCCTACGGTGGAGCCCTCTATGGCGTTGGTATCGTAGGTGAAGGCCGTCACAAACCACTCATAGTACTTTCTCTTGGCCTCTTCGGGCATCTCATTTAGGCTTTTTTCGGCCTTTTCTTTTACCTTCTGCAGCTTTGCAGCGTCCTCACTGGAGATGAGGGTATATAGGGGGTCTGTTTTCCTCAGGTAGTGGTCTACCCTCTCCTTGAGCTCCGGCGCATTTTCTTCCATGAGATGCTTTATTTTTCCCTCTGACAGCTCCCCCTTCCCTATATACACTGAGAACTTCTTCCAGCCCCCTTCAACACGGATATTCCTTACCATGTAGTGGTACTTTCGCCCTTTTCTCTTGCTCACAACGTGATACGCCATATCCTATATTGCATAGCACACATTAGCAAAAAAACTTGTAAGCGTGCTATGCAACTTTTTGGTCTGGATTCTGGAGCATAACTTGCAGCATTGGTCTGCCGAAAAATCGCTTTTGGCCGTGATTTTTTAGGGTTGTTTTTGAGTTATTTTCTGATACTGTAGTTACCTTTCCCCAAGAACTCAATGATGTCGTGATCTCGTAACACCTGCAACTGCTGTCTGATTTTCGGGCGGATGTGCTTGTTTTTAGGATGCAAGTCTGCCAGTCTTTGTTCAAATCCATAGACATCGGCAAGAGTGAAGGAAACTTTATTCAAGTCTCTAACACATGCAAGTACATCTGCAAGCCAGCCCCTAGAGTCGAGTCGCTGCTTTCGTAAAAATAAAAATTGGTCCCACAAATTTCTTACTTCGGATTTCGGTACAACTACTTCACCCTCGACTATATTGATTTGTGCATCTCTCGGTAGATTTCCGAGGAGGATATTTGAGCCAATCCAGCCGCTCCTCCTCGCGTTTTCGCTTAACTTTTTACGTTTTTCAATCACAGAAGGGGTCATGAAGTGCTTTGGCACCAAAAAAAGGTCTGCTATCTTGTACTCTTGTGGATTATAATGAAGAAACAGATAATTTGGATTGGTCCCCATCCTTATCCTTTTCATCTTGGGCTCATACGCAGAATTTGCGACACGGTGCCCGAATGAATGGCTCTGACTTTTCAGTTGGTATTGCTCATCGCAGTCAGGACAGCTAAAATCAATGACCTGCTTCCCGGTGGGAGCAGGGTCCAGATAATCAGACGAACAGGACACGCAGTACATGTTCTCCTCAGCCCAGGCCTCGGTTATGACGCGGGCCTTCTGGGATAGGCTCTTGTAGTTGGTGGCAAGTTCGGGTTTTAATTCTAAGTTCATGTTTTGTCAGAATTAGTTCATTCTGAATGTGATCTAAAGTTTTCGGTCTTTTTGATATCTACAGCCCCCATCACAAAAATCGCATAACAAAGTTTAAATACTCCTTCTTAGATCGATCTGATCTCTTTTGCTAAATTAAAGATCAATTTATTATTATTTGGCTAAAATAAGGAGATTCATATCAAATGTGGGAGGTAAGTCATGCCGATTACAAATCCTTCCTCAAGTCCCATGATCACGTCCTGATTGAGAACGTTAAAGTCGCCCTTCCAAAATCCCGCAAGATTAAGAAGCTTGCCCCCAGGAACTTTCAGCGCCAGACGACGACCGTCTGGTCTTTTCCTAACCGTGGGGATTGGGCCACTCACGTTGGCAATTACCGGGGCAACTGGTCGCCCTTTATTCCCAGAAATCTTATTCTACGCTATACTGAGCCGGATGATTTAGTCCTGGATCAGATGGTGGGGAGCGGAACCACACTCGTCGAGTGCAAGCTTCTCGGCAGGAAGGCCATAGGGGTGGATATAAATCCTGATGCCGTTATGGTCGCAAGAAATCGCCTCGACTTCTCATATAAGCCTCTTGATGAGGTCTACAAAAGGCCGAAAATTAAAACATACGTTGGCGATGCGAGAAACCTGGACAAGATTAAAGATGAATCTGTAGGCCTTATTGCCACTCATCCGCCATATGCAGGCATTATCTCGTACTCCAATGAAAAGGTAAAAGGCGACCTCTCTTCTGTTCGTAAAATAGATGATTTCATAGAAGAGATGCGCAAGGTAGCAGAAGAATCCATGCGGGTCCTAAAGCCTGGCAAGCACTGCGCCGTTTTGATGGGCGACACCCGAAAGCACGCCCACTTTGTCCCCATCACTCCAAGAGTTCTGGAGGCGTTCCTGGACGCAGGCTTTATCCTCCGCGAGGACATCATAAAGCTGCAATGGAAGATGAAATCCACCCGCGAGTCGTGGTTTGGCAAGAACTATAATTTCCTCTTAATCGCCCACGAGCACCTATATGTTTTCAGAAAATTAAAAGAGGGCGAATCCAGGGCGAAGTTCAAGCACTCGGTGAGGTGGTAGGAGATAGGTTTATATTCGTTAATATTACTATTCTTAGTAATATGAAATTCAAGGTCGTTGTCTGGGAGGATAAGGAAGATGGGGGTTATGGGATAGAGTGTCCTGCCCTTCCTGGATGTGTCTCTCAGGGCGAGACAATAGATGAGGCGCAGGAAAATATAAAAGATGCCATTCAGGGCTGGCTTGAGGTTGCAGCAGATAGAGAGAAGGCCTCTGTGAAAGTTACCTCGGCAAAAGAAATCGAAGTCGAAGCATGATCATAAAAGGGAATTAAACTCTCCTACTGTCATTTCTGCTTTTTTAATAAGGGTCCTTAAAACGCCTCTTTTTAGTTTACCATGATATGGAATAGTCAGAATAGGCATTTCTCCGGTTTTTGTCATATGGACGTGGCTTCCTTTTTGTCTTGCTATCTTCCATCCTGCTTTGGAGAAAGCTCTGGTCGCCTCTTTTGGGGTGATGACAGGCAGCCTTTTAGAGGGTATCTAGATAACTAAAAAGTCAGAACATAAAAAGATTTTCAGGATGTCATATACATTACAGGAAGCTCAACGAGGGCGAGCACCCAACAAAATTCAAGCACTCGGTGAGGTGGTAAGCTTACAGCCTGCCATATTCTTTATGGGCCCTTTCGATGGTCATGACCTTTAGGACCTTGACCACCTTTTCTTTTTCATATATCCTGTAGAAGGTGGTGAAAGTCCTGCCTATGTGCAGCCTGTACAGGGTTTCTCCCCTGTGGGTAAGCTTTTCCTTGTCTCCCCGCCCTACCCCTGGATAAGGATTTTCTCCAAGTTTTTTGAGATTTTCCTTTACTATCCTCTGGCTCTTCTGTGGAAGGTTATTTACGTATCCAAGGGCATCAGTGTCGATCAGGACCCTGTAGGCCATCTAATCCAACTCGACGAAGTCCTCTTTTTCTTCAACAAGGAGCATCTCCTTGAACAGGCGGGTCTTTTTGTGCTCCTCCACTAGTTCAGCCAAGAGCTCGTCGTAGCTTTGTCCAGCCTTTTTCAATCCGCCGAGTTCCTGCCACATCCTTTCAGTCACCGGGATTCTCTTTGTTGCATTCATGTACAATATTTACAATGTTTAACATCTGTACAAGTTTAGAAATTTTCTACTTTAGAAAATTAAACGAGGGCGAAAAGCAGGTAAAATTCAAGGTCAGCGTAAAGTGGTGGTAGGCCGTCTATGCCTTCACGACAGCATATCTGCTGGAAATCTTCTGAGCGACAGGCTCGCCCATTTTCTTGGTTGCGTTTAGTATCTCTATACTAAGAATTTCTCCCCCCTTGTCGATGTCGATAACAACACCATCTGCAACCTCTTCACTATACTCGTATTTCCCTTTTTTTACATAGATGTTCAGGACATCAATGTCTTTCCAGTATTTTATTTTAGTCACTTTAAATACCTCTGGGGTCTTGCCAAATAGGCCGTTATCACCAAAATATCCTCTTTATGCTCTTCGTACACTATCCTCAACACGTAACGTCCATAAACTTTTTGTGCTATTTTTCTCCCGTACTTGCCCCCAACAACACGATCTGGATTATTTAACCCCTCCTGTATCGTAGATTTATCTAGATTTCTTTTTTTCAACTTTTCAATAGCATGGGAGTGAAAGATAATTTTCATGTTTTTTAGTTTCTGAACAGTGATTTAATAATTTTTGCCAAGAAAATTTTCTACTTTAGAAAATTAAACGAGGACGAAAAGCAGGTAAAATTCAAGGCCAGCGCAAAGTGGGAGTAGATAAGAAGCCTACTTTATTTGAATCCCCAACGAGGGTAATAACTCCCGGGCGTTTTACTCGAAAGTATGAGGAGGAAAGGGGGGTCCAAAAATCGCTTAGTGGAGGCGATTTGGAGATGGATAGAAGCGGACTCCCCCTAACGTATTATAATATACAATATTAACGTATTAAAACATTTTGATAATCTAGTTGTTTTGGCCTCCGTGAGATTCCAACTCCTTTTTTATGGTCTTCAGCTGATTTTTCATTTCCAAAATGGTCATCTCTTTTTTCACAGTGCGCTTTGACCAGCGCTCCAGGTTTGACATGGAAATTTTCAGCTCCTTTTGCAGCCTCTTTTTTTCGGTAATGTCCCGGGCTATCCCCTGGACGCCCACTGTCTTTTCGTGGTTTTTTATTGCGGTAAGGTTCATTTCGAAGTTCCGCCTCCCGTATATGGTGTTTATATCAAGCTCGTATTTTGGCACAACTCCAGTTCTAATCGCCTTGTGGAGCTTATCAAAAAAGTCCTTTAGGCCTTCTGGAGGCAAAAACATCCCCAGGGAGTTTCCAAGAACGTCCCTTTTTGAGTAGCCGGTAGCCTGCTCGGACCGTCTGTTGAAGGATGTTATGTTTCCCTGCAGGTCCAGGGTGAAGACGCAGTCGAGTGCATTATCCAAAAGTATTCTGCTCCTGTCCTCAAGGACCTTTATCCTGTCTCTTTCAATTCTTAGCTCATCCCTGTCTTTTTGTAGATTGGAGTATAGGGTGTAAACAAGAATTCCAGAAGCCGCACCTATCAGTACTACAAATCCGCGTGAAAACATCTGCCCGGTGACAAATCCTGCTATCTGGGAAAAAAAGATGATTGCAAATACCAAAAATCTTCGCGTTTTTACGGCCTTTCCCACTGATTTTAGGTGGGGCACCAGGCGTTTCCATCCTTTCTGCGCCTCTTCCCTTATCCCCGTCATAGCATTCAGGGACTCTTTTTTTATTTTTGCTAAAGTAGCCCTGAGCGCTTCTTTTAACCTCTCTGACTTTTTGGCCTCTAAAGCCTGCTTCTTTTTTACCAGGGCAATCTTTTCAACTAGAGGATCTCTTTTAGCCTTTCCCTCTGGCGTTTCCTTTAATTTCTCCTCTTTACCCTCGTCCATACAAACTTTTATATACGTTACAAAATTAAAACTTGTTGGTAGGTTGATATATTGGAATTACGCATGCGAAAGACATTTTTTGTGTTAATATTTTTTGTAATCATCCTTTCCGGGTGTGTTGACTCTGGGAGTAAAAGCCTCACGGATGCCGAGGTGGAGGAGCTTGCAAATCAGACGTTCAAATACATTTCAGATGCGTTTTTAACCCCACAGGGGCTCAGTGGAGAGCATCAGAATATAGAGTCGCTGGGCGAGGTATATGCACTCAATTTCACCTTTGGCCGTACAGGTACGCCAACCACGCTTACTCAGGCATATGTGACCAGCAAGGGGCTTCTCATTATGGGGCAGGCCTACGATACTACAAAGCCGCCACAAACCGCGGGACAGGAGACCCCTCCGGCGCAAACCCAGCGCACCTCTGTAAGCATTGACGGCGACCCCTGCCAGGGCTCAGATGACGCTCCTGTAACGATGATAGAGTTCTCTGACTACCAGTGTCCATTTTGCGCGAGAT
Source organism: Hydrothermarchaeaceae archaeon (SeqCode) (assembly GCA_036446855.1). Lineage (GTDB taxonomy): Archaea > Hydrothermarchaeota > Hydrothermarchaeia > Hydrothermarchaeales > Hydrothermarchaeaceae > JAHJSX01. Next base: position 6,547 of record JAZFTU010000155.1, read on the forward strand.
TCTGGACGCAGACCCTGCCACAGATAAGAAAAGATTACATTGAGACAGGCAAGGTAAGATTTGTATACAGGGATTTTCCGATACCTGTTTTGGGGCATGCCTATGCAACCAAAGCTGCAGAGGCAGCAGAATGCGCGGGCGACCAGGGCAAATACTGGGAGATGCACGATGCGCTTTTTGAAAATCACGGCGAGCTGTCTTCCCTGCAAAAACAGGTAAACAGCCCGGAAATGGAAGACCGTACCATAGTCCCTGTTGCAACCCAGGGAGGAACCTTTTACTTTGACATCACAGACGACATATCACGAATAAGGAAATTTTCCGAGGACCTTGGACTTGATACCGTCGAATTCAACAGATGTATCGATTCCGGAGAAAAGCTATCTGAAATCCAAAAAGACGTACAGGACGCACAGTCAAGCGGCGTTACAGGAACTCCAGGATTTTTAATAAATGGAATCCTTGTTTCCGGTGCGCAGCCTTATGCGACATTCCGGCAAATAATCGAAAGTGAACTTGCAAACAACGGGGCAGATTCCACAATAACTGGAAGCTGCGGTGCGCGGTCTTAATCCTGGCTGTTTATGGTAGCGATTTTTAGGGTCCTGTCAATATAATAGAATATCTCCTGGAGGTCTTTTAGGATATTTTCCATCATGTCCGGTTCTGACGTGACAACCATGCCCTTAAGCTTTGCAGCCCTTGAACCAGATTCAGGTTCTGGGGGGCTTCCTTTCGAATCCTTTTCAACATTTCTCAATAGTGACCTGATGTCTCTTAAGGTATTTTCAATCTCTACTAGCCCCTCCAGGGCAACTCCCCTGTTTTTCTTGGCCCAGGACTCCATGGATTTCTTGTGACAAAAAAGTGCCGATTTAAAAAAACCTGCAAGTTTTTGGTTGTGCTCTGTTGTAAAAAAGTCTATCTTCTCAACCTTCTTTGTCATCTCAAAGATATTCTTTACAAGAAGGGCATAAAAGACAGAGTCCTTTGACCTAAGCTCCATTTCTGACGCTATCCTAACGCTCTCGGAAGCCATTATGAGATTTCGAAGGAGTGAGTGGTAAAGCTTGTCGGTCTCTTTCAGCCTCTTTATCGTTTCGACATCGGCGCCGCTGTCTTTTTCAAATGCAAGTTCCAAAGACTTGAGGTAGTTTGTAATGATGAGGGTAAATCTCGAAAACAGCTTTTTAAAAGGGAGGAAACCCCCTATGTATTCTATTTTTACTGTGCTGCTGCTCGCTTCGGTAACCTCGAGCCCCGGGAGCTCGGGTATGGTTTTGTACACCACGTTCATGACTCTTGGGTCAAGGGTGGTCCTTGAGGAAATCGTTATTACGTCGTTACCATTTATGTAGTGGTCAATAATGCAACCTCCGAGGGATTTTTCTTCTGGAGATACCTTTACCTCTCTCCTCTTTGAACCCCCGCCTTTCGGCCTTATTACAATCTCGCCTGTTGCAAGTTCTTCAACCTCTACAGTGCCTCCACGGACAATCCCTGCCTTATCAACCCAGGCCTTTGGAAGCGAGATTACAAGGCTGGAATCTCCCATCTTAATTACTTTTCTCTCCATGGGATACTGTTGTATATACTAATATATAAAATATTCCCCATATACATATAATACATAAGTCCTACAAACACTTCCATGCAGCAGTTAGAATCGAATCAGGAGATATGGGAAGCAACAGAGATTAACCTTGTAATAGCACCATTGCGAAAACCGCCAGTGCCTATTCCCCCCGTACGCCGATTGGGGCCGCAGCTGTATTTAAATACGTAGGTTTTTCCCTGCTTTCCCTTAACCAACTTTCCCACCCGACGCAAGCGCAGTATACAGTGGAGATTTTAGTTCTATTCCGTTATTTGAGATGCCGTAGACCCTCAGGTCCTTGGAGTGTGCTATCCACCTCATTTTCACAATCTGAATTACATACATGAACTGGCTGAAGTCTTCCGACTGAAATCGATTTAGTCGGATGAGGCCGTCAGATACGTATTCTGCTATGCCATATTTTGTTCCAAAGCCGTCGGGTGAGGCCTCCGCTGTCCAAAGAGCCGTTGCCCCAATTTCTCTAATTATCCTTCGGATATCTAAAAGGCGGGCCCTCCTCTCAAGCTCGCCTGTGCAGAGGTCATTGAACTCTGTTATCGAGTCTATTATGACAATATCCGAGTCAGAGGTTTTTAGTATCTTGGGTATTTTTTCCAGGTAATCAGATATCAGTCCGCGACCTTCCAGCATTTCGGAGGCAAGGCTATAGTCCCCACGAGCTAGGTTGATGTTTATTACAGAAAGCTGCCCGTTCAAGATATACCTCTCAAAGTCCCAGCCGAAATTTAGGGAGTTTTTAACTATCGACTCCTCGTCATCGCTGGCGCTTATAAAAATGCACTTTTTCCCCTGTACCAGATTGCCAAATGCAAACTGGAGAGCCATTATAGTCTTCCCGGCCCCTGCGGGCCCCGCTATTACCAGCACCTGTTGGGGCATTATCCCCCCTCCAAGCATCTCATCAATATCCTGGTTTCCGGTTGTTACTCTTTCACTCATGCTTTCACATCCATTTTAGCAGGCGATATTACATCGACATCACTTCCCATTATAGTGTCTGGCTTAAAACCTGCCAATTTGTAGGCATCTTCCAATAGCTGCCCTGTTTTAACCTGCGATTTTGATAAAAGAACGCTTAAAATGTTTCTATTCGAGTCGCGAACGGCAGAGAAGTAATACTCATCACCTTTTATCCTGACAGGGCCGCTTAAAATGCTCCAAATCCGGGTATAAGGAAGGAACTTTCCGTGGGTCCTTTCGAACACTCCTCCAAACTTTTTGGCCCAGTTGTATAGAGTTACATACGAGACTCTTATCCCTTTTTTACGAAGGGAATCTGCTACATTTCGGAATGGCATTTTGAGCCGAAAGTGTAATACAAGGGCGTAGGAGATAACCGTTTTTGGATATCTCATGCCCGAAAGCTGGGTATCAGTTTTCTCGGTAAAATTCCTGTTGCAGCGCAGGCACTTGTATCTCTGCACCTTCATTCGGTCGTATCCGTTTTTCTTTGCAACGTTTGAATAACACCCCGGACAAAAAACCATAATGATATTATTCATATTTACAGATATATATACCTTTCTTGTTAAGTTGTGAGATGTCATCTTTTGGATTTATCATGGAAAATCAAAGGAATTCTATATTGAACACTGCATAACTTAACAAAATCTAACTTTAAAATTGTAAACAATTAAAGTCAATTATGCAATCGTAGTTCCGATACTCTTCTATCTTTTTTAGTGTATTCGTTGCCCTGACATCTGTTAACTTATGATATTCTAAAATAGAACTAAATTCTATATTTATGAGAAGGACCATCCACAACTTAACAAATAAATGTTTGTATATAATATATGTCCTAAATACATAAAGACCGCTAATACGCCTATATATTTTATATGAGGAAGATACGCAGTCGAATCTTTGATGCAATAGATTCAACTGAGCAATTATGGGTGCTGTCAATCGTATTAGTGCTGGCTGTTTTTACCCTGTTCTTACTTCCCCAGCCCGTGCCGGAGCTTACTCCCCAGACTATAACGATTCTCAACCCCCACTCCCTTCCAAGAGTCGGCGGTGAGTGGACTATCTATTTTAATACGACCGGTGTAGGCGAGCTCAAGATTAATGACCACGCATTTCCTGATGAAGTGGACTTTGTGGACCTCTATCGGCACACCGGCCAGAATTGGTGGAGGGTGCCTGTTTCAATAACCGGAGACTTAATCATCGCGAATTGGACCTATCCCTTTGGCAAGGCAATATTCCATGTGAAAACCCCTGAAGAGCATGTACTTGAGTTTATATACGGCGACCGGGTAGCCTATGCCTATAACAGGGCAGAACTGTACGTCTCTATCGGGGTGCCAAAAAGCGCTGCCAGAGGTCAAAAAATTCCGGTCTACGGAAGCGCCAGAAACCACAACCTTTCCGACGTCACCCTGATATATAACATCCCCGGCGAGTTTACGGTAACCGGCGGTGAGACTACAAAGACGTGTGGGGATGCCTATCTTTGTGAGAACAACCTCACCCTCGATACAGCTGATGTCCCGACTGGAACGTATATCATAACCCTCGATGCCTGCACGTTCGGAGTCTGCGGTACATCCTCTGCCGAGGTTAAGGTCGACCGTCTCGTAGTTGAGCCAGAGGAGCCGAAGTTCGATAGAGTAAAGGTTGGAGAGCCTGTGAAATGGTCTCAGAAGTATATCCTGAAAAATCCATTCAATAAGTACGTCTACAACTACACAATTCCAGTCCCTAAAGACGCATTCGGAATCGAGCCGGGCGTAATCTCCGAGGTAAAACCCAACGAAACCCTCCCGGTCGATGTTACTTTTTACACCCTGCCAGTCGAGGTGACAGTCCAGAACGAAAATCTCTACCTGGAGCGGATGATACCAAAGGAGGCATCAAAGATAAAGGTGCGCGATACTGAAGGCCTGCTATTCAGCCCGATAGATTATGAAATGCTGAGGTCTTTGAACATCAATTTCCCTGCAGAGCGGGTTTTGGTGCGACACAACGCCTCACTCCACTACCAAAACATACCTGTAGCGGTTCCATCGGCAGCCGAGAGCGCCTCTCTTTTTGAGGACGTAAATGGCACCCTTGAGACAGTCGGATTTACCATCCGCGAAAATACCGTGGCCTGGATTGTTCCGCACCTCTCCACCAGAATCTACTGGATAGCCCCAGAGACCTATCAGGTCAAAAAAGTGAGGGGCAATAAGACGTACTGGACACTTGAAATCGAGAACATAAAGACAGAGTATGAGACGAAAACAGGCAACCTGACTACCGGACTCATTAACAAGACCTGGGCACAAAATGTGCAAAAACAAAAGCACATCAAAATTCGCGCCGCAAAAACCCAGTTCAGAGCTGATGAAGCACCCGCATTTGATATAGAGCTTACTGGTGACAAAAAAATAAAGGTTCGGATAGAGGATGCAATGGGCCGGCTTTCATTTGCAAATCCAAAAATTACAAAGACGGCTAAAGGAAGATATACTGTCCAGGTCCGTAGGGCCAGAGGATTTCAGCCGGGTCTCCACAAGCTGATTATTGAGACCTCCGAAGGAACAGAAGAACTCTGGTTTACGTGGGGGCTTATTTCCATAAACACACGAAAGGGCCTTTACCATCCCGGCGAGGAAGCCGAGATTATCATGGTCGTTCTTGATAAGGACGGTCACCTGGTCTCAGGTGCTCAGGTAAATTTAACCGTAACTTCTCCTAAGGGGGACCCCCGGGACTTTTCAACTTCCGCAGGTTCTGTCATCGAAACCCAAATAGGGATATACCGGGCATATTACGTAACGACCACCGAGGGCATGTACACCATGTTCGCTGAAGCCTCGGCCGCCGGCGTTACTAGCGACATTGAATCGTACTTCCTTGCGAAAAACTACTACGAATTTGAAATATTAAGGGACGTACCTGTGACAATCGACCCCCAGAGGGGACCCTTTGAGTCCAAAATAAAAATTGTTTCCAATTCAGAGGCAAACGGCGA
>JAZFTU010000156.1:0-2695 GCA_036446855.1 Hydrothermarchaeaceae archaeon (SeqCode)
ATGCCAGAAGGGAAATTCCGAACGAAGCATGCGGCATCCTCGCAGGCAGAAACAGCAAAGTGGAGAAGGTCTTCTCATGCAAAATTGTCTCAAAAAACCCTTCTTCCCACTATGACATATCACCTGAAGAGCTTATAGAAATTTTCAATAATGTGGAGGCCTCTGGCCTTGAAATCCTTGGCTTCTACCATTCTCATCCTTCTGGTCCCACTTCCCCGTCAAATATCGACCTCTCCGGGGCAAACTGGCATGACCACTCCTATGTAATTCTGCACTCTGATGGTATGGGTTCCTGGAGGTGGAACGAGGAGAAATGCCGATTTACCGGAGAGGAGATAAGGGTAATTTAGGTCTTCTAAGCCTCCTGGAAATGGCCAAAATATCGATTTATCTATTTATTTGTTAATGAGATTAAACATCCTGAGGGTAGATGGAGGAACCAGCGAAAAAACCAAAGGCTGTGGTATATTCAGATTACATCTGTCCGTTCTGCTTCATTGGGGAGGACAGGGCAAACCGGCTTGAACGGGAGTTTGGCATTGATGTCGAGTGGAAGGGATTTGAAATCCACCCGGAGACCCCAAAGGAAGGCTGCACAATTGATAAAATAGGCCTCACTAAAGATTACATTGAGGTTGCCAGGTCCAGCGTATTAAAACTTGCAGAGGACTCAGGTCTCAAAATCGAATTCCCAAAAATCGTATCCAATTCAAGGCGGGCAATGGAGATATCAGAATTTGCAAAGGAGCACGGCAAATTTAAAGAGTTCAACAGCGCTGTTTTCCGGGGTTACTGGAAGGATGGAAAAGACATCGGAGACAAAGAATTTCTTTTCGATATCGCTGAGAGGTGCGGACTTAACGTAGAAAAGGTCAAAGAATACCTAAGGCTCGGTAAAGGCCGGATGAAGTTAGATAACTATCTGGAAGAGGTGAAGGGGCTTAGGATAACGGGCGTTCCCACGTTTGTCATAGGCGAGCAGAAGATAGTTGGCGCCCAGCCCTACGAGGTATTAAAGAGGGCATATGAAGAGGAGGCGAAAAAATATGGTTAAATTGACAATACCTGAAATGACGGATGATGAGAAAGAGAAATTTTTAGAAGAGCAAAAGGTCATGAGGCTTGCAACACTTTCTCCCAACGGTACAATCCACCTGGTGGCCATGTGGTACATCCTAATCGACGGGGACATCTACTTTAGCACCGTATCAAATTCGAAAAAGGCAAGAAATCTATCGGCCCAAAGTAAAATAAGCATCATAATTGACACGGGGGAGGGATTTGAGCTAATCAAGGGGGTGGCAATCGAGGGAAGGGCAAAGCCCACAACAGATGAAGGAATAATAGCCAGATACGAAGAAAAATCCATATCCAAGTACTGGGGGGGCCCTGACAATCCAATACTAAAAATGATGAAAGAGATGGGCTTAAAAAGAACACTTTTTAAAATAATGCCTGACAAAACAAGAACGTGGGACTACTCGAAAATGGCATAGAAACTGTGAAATGTCCCGGTGAAAACAAATGAGACAGCAAGATTTGATACTCGCGTCTGTACTTTTAATAATCTCGGTAATCGTACTCGCAGTCAAGCTTCTAGTATCCCGGCCGATTCAAATAATCCTAGAGGAGGGCCAGGCCATCCCCATAGAAGGCGTGAGTTTTTTTACCTTCACCGATGTTCTGATTCTTATAATATCAGCATGGGCGGGAGGGATGGCAGTAGTTTACATTCTTCTAAAAACAGAAGCTGAACAAAAACCGCAAAAAGAGGTAAAAATCACAGAAGAAAAGAGGCATCTTAAAAAGGTTGCACTGAGTCTTTTGGAAGGGGATGAAAATAAGCTTTACCAAAAGATTATCGACTCTGGTGATGAGATACTTCAGAGGGATATAGTGCTGGAGAGCGAATTTGACAGGGCTAAAGTTACTAGAATCCTAAATAAGCTGGAACACAAGGGACTAATAACAAAATTGAAGCATGGCATGACCAACAAGATTGTACTTAAGAAAGAAATCTGATTTCATTTTTCTGAAATGCATTTTAGGATAATTCTATATGTTGTTTCACTTAGAATGACAACTTGGCGATTTATATGAATAAGTGGAAATTTATAGCCCTGTTCATGATATGCATATTCATATCAACCCTCGCTGTGGGGTATGCATCCCACAAGCCAAATAGGGTGCCACTTACTCTAGAGCAAAAAGAAATGGTGGTCAGCTTAGCAAAAGATGCCATAAAAGATGAGCTCAGAGGTAACTACACCGTTGATGTGGGAAAAACCCACTGGAAGATTGGCAAGAAATTTGGGGGGGAGAAAGATAGAAAAATTGCTTACGTTTTCTTTGCCGTCGAGGACCGAACTTTTGCAGTGGTCGTAGATATGGGTGAAGGAACGGTAGTTCGGATAACGGAGAATAGGGGTTGGATGGCTAACTATAGGACTCAAAAGCGATGGAGGCATTAAATGAAAAATTCTGTAATCAAACTTGAAGAAGTGACAAAGGTCTACGAGATGGGCGAAGTAGAGGTACGGGCTCTAAGGGGGGTGGACCTGTCCATCCTTGAAGGGGATTTCGTTTCAATAATAGGGCCATCCGGTTCTGGAAAAAGTACAATGCTCCATATCATCGGCTGCCTTGATCGGCCCACATCAGGAAAGGTTTTTTTGGAAGGTGCCGACGTATCCCT
>JAZFTU010000157.1:0-2728 GCA_036446855.1 Hydrothermarchaeaceae archaeon (SeqCode)
ATATAACAATGACTATAGGCTCCACAATCATGTCTCTCCCTTCCTATTTGTTTTTCATTTTTTTTTTGTTCATTGTTTCTCTAATATCTTATTTCCCCTTCTTCACCACCTCGCACCCCCCTGCAGGCAAGAGCACCTGGATATCGCTTATGTTTATCTTTTTTATTTCCTCTTTGTCCTCCTCTTTTGCCTCTTCTAAAATGCGCCTTTTTACCTCCTCTGCGGCCTCCTTGCTCTTCGTCCTGCCGGGAGAGAGGTTAATTGAGTAATCTGAAGTATTCTCCACCGCCTGCGGAGGGCCCCCTAAAATTTTTACATCGCCCCCCATCTTCACCCCAAAAGCCGCCATCACAATCCCGTTTCCAGTGTTCTTTTTTCCCCGGATGATAAAGGCGCCCCTTGAAACATATTCCCCGTGCTCTGCTGTCTTGCTCACCTGCTCTGGCCTTACCCAGAATACATTCAGCGCGGCTATGTTGTGCTTCCAGGCCCGCGAGTACGTCGCCGCAAAGTCGAAGGCCTCCTGAATTGTCGATTCAGGGACATCTTTTCCTTCGGTAATTATGACTACGGTAGGTGCGCCGTGGATGACTGCGTGCACGAAGATGTCATGATTTTCCATGTGCCTTTTTACCAGCATCTCGTTTGAGGTGGCATCCCGCCCGCCGAGCACCAAAAATCCGTCCGATGAGAAAAACCACCTGAATTTCTCATACCATTCCCGCTTTCTTACTATCCTTTCCACCGGGATTTCCTCATCAAGCTTTACTCCCTCCTTTCCCTTTTCATTGAGTTTATCTATCTTTGCATTTGTCTTTTCTATCGCTTTTTTTACTCCGGAAATCTTCGACCTTGCCTTCTTGCCTTTTGTGTAGTAGCGGTCTGCGTTTTGCGTTGCAGATTTTCTGATATCCAGCCGGATGTCTGTCCCATCCAAATCGATGATTACGGTAGCTTCCTTGGGGAGGATTTTTTTTATTTGCGAGGCCTCCTTACTTCTGTCCTTTCCCTCGTCTATCCGCTCTTTGATTTCCTTCCACGACAAAGAGCGCTTGGCATCGGATAGAGCCCTCAATATGTCCTCTACCGTCCTAAAGTCCTGGTAGATGAGGTCCCCTGCTGCCTTTGATGCCTTCTCCTGTTTTTCATATTTTTCCAGGGTCTCTTCCTGCCTCTTGAGCCGGGCCTTGAGCTCTCCAAGCGCCTTTTCGAACTTTTCGTCCCTGATGCCCTCGATTCTCTTTATCTCGAATTTTGTGAAGTACTCGTCTGCGGCCCTGCTGAAGGTTTCAAATTCCTGCTGCCTCATATCTTCATACATGCGAAGTTTTATAGGAAGAACGTCTATTGCCCCCTCTTCGTCAAATACTATATAGCCCTTCTTTCCCCCTGAATCGAGCTTTTTTATTTCATCGTAGATTTCCTCGATGTCCCCATCTGTTGCATCCATCTTCTCCTTTGGAACGCCCGCCCTCAGGCAGACCTCTTCTGCATAAAGTCCACCGAGGCCAAGTCGGGTGGCAAGTGTCCTTACTATATCTGCATCCGAGCCCCTAATTACCTCCGAGATCTCTTCGATTGACACTTCGAGGGGATTTACCCTCTGCGGAGGGAGGGCGTATGTAGACCATATGGCAAGGGCTCTACCCGTGTACCTCTGAACCTTCATTGCAGCAAGTATTTTGAGCTCCTCATCAGTGAGCACGATGTTTCCCTTGCCAAATAGTTCACAGACCAGGTAAAAGGTGCCTTTTTTTTCTATTTCTATCTCAAGTATCCGATCAAAGGCCATCTGCCTCACCCCGATTATGATGCCGTTTTCGATGTGTTTTCTAAGGGTCATTGCAAAGGTCGTGGCCGTCTTTGGGCTGGGCTTTGGGTAATTTGTGAGGTGAATTCTCTTGCCCCTCTCCATGACCAGCGCAAGCTTTCCAAGCTCCTTTGAGGTTAGTACGACCTTAAGTTCGCCTGGGGCTATTTGAAAAACTTTATTAATACGGGCGCCCTTTAAAGACTGTAATTCTCCTGAAATTGCGGAGATGTCAAAGCTCGACATAGCTGTCTTCATAGTCATCATGATTATGTGGAGTATGCGATATTTAAAGGTGGAACATGATAGAAAAAGATATAGAAAGAAAAATTGCATTCATTCATGCCGCATACGGCTTTATTGTAGGCATACTGTTCGGCAGGTTCTTCACAGGCGACGTCCTCCCATTTTTAAGCGTTTTGATATGGGGGGTTGCGCTCTCGTATCCGGGCATGATTGTTTCAAAAAAGATGTTTAATCTCAGCGCAGAAGACTTCGACATCAAGGCATGGCTGGGGAAGGGGTTCTTTTTCTTCTTTTCCATATGGATTGTCGTATGGATATTCATGTATAACATCAGATGATTGCCAGAGCCGTGAAATGTAATCTTAAAACTATACTGAAGACAAATCTAAGAGGCTCCTTGGGTTTCTCTTTTCGTTTATTTTGCGTTAACCTTTGCGTTAATTATCTTCTACGACCTTTTCTAAAAATATCGCCGGTCAAAAGTTGGAGCAATGACCTTAGAATCAGGTGACTTGGCGGGTGATGTAGGAACTTTAGACTGCAGAGAATGCATCTTCATTCCCGTTGAACCAATTTTAGTTTCTCGGTACATTCTTTGAAATTGTCTTCCAGTTTTTTATAATAGTGGTCATCTTTTCCTATTTTTTCCAAAGTCACTTTAACTAATTCTTC
>JAZFTU010000158.1:0-3692 GCA_036446855.1 Hydrothermarchaeaceae archaeon (SeqCode)
TTATGGTTTCGTATTTCTATTTATCACAACCATGCTGATAGCCGCCGCCGAATGGGCCCACATTCTCGCTGGGGTTGATTTTTGGACCTACAAGGTATTCGGTGACCACGTAGTATCGGTAACCCCGATGCAGCTTTCAAATCCTATCAAAATTTTAGGAAACGTGGGTGCAATAGTGCTTCTTGTCGGGGTATCCCTTGTCACGATAAACCGGTTTAGAAATGAAGAAAAGGGTGCCTACTTTGACTGGCTTCTTATTATAACAATATTTGGGCTGGTGCTAACTGGAATTCAGACAGAACTTGCAAGGCTTGCCGGGAGTGCAGCCGGGGCATATTCGATTTATGCATTACATCTGGTATTTGTATTCGTACTTTTTGCATACCTGCCTTTTTCCAAGCTGGCGCACATGTTCTACAGGACTGTCGCGCTTGTTTACCTTGAATATTCAGGCAGGGCCGAACCCGTTGTTTTGGTTACGGAGAAGGCAGAAGAAGAGGCAGCCGAAAAAGAGGACGACGCGAAATCCGCATCAGAAGACAAAATAGCGGAGGAAGAGCCAAAAGAAGAAAAACCAAAAGATACTGCACCACCACCTCCGCCAACACCTGGTGTTCCTCCGCCACCCCCGCCCCCATCAGCGCCCCCAAAAGAAGGAGGGGGAAGTGGTACACCACCCCCGCCACCGCCTCCACCTCCGCCACCACCGCCCGGCTAAAATATAAATTAAAAATAAGGAGATGATATAAAATGTCGAAATTAGTTCAACCTCACGGAGGAGGCGATTTAAAGCCGCTTTTGCTATCAGGCGATGAGCTTCTGAAGGAGAAAGAAAAGGCAAATGGCCTAAAGAAAATAAAGATGGGTTCCAGGGAGACTGGGGATCTTATAATGCTTGGAATTGGCGGATTTACGCCCCTTGAGGGATTTATGGGAAAGGAGGACTGGAAGGGCGTATGTGAGAACATGTCGATGTCCAGCGGCCTTTTTTGGCCCATCCCAATAACGCTCTCTACAGAAAAAGAGACTGCCGATTCTATTTCTGATGGCGAAGAAGTAGCACTTGTCGATGGAGAAAGCGGAGAGATTATGGGAACTATGACGGTTACAGAGAAGTATGGGATGTTGCAGGCCGACAAGGAGTTCGAGTGCCAGCACGTCTTTGGAACTACAGATACCGAGCACCCGGGTGTTGCCAATGTAATGGGGCAAAAAGATGTCAATCTGGCTGGGCCAATCAAGGTATTAAGCCAGGGCGAGTTTCCTGAAAAATATCCCGATATCTACAAGACACCTGCAGAAACCAGAAAGTTAATCGAAGAAAAGGGATGGAGCACAGTTTCTGCCTTCCAGACGCGAAATCCGATGCACCGTTCTCATGAGTATCTTGCAAAGATTGCAATAGAGATAGGCGATGGAGTTTTAGTCCACCAGCTGCTTGGCAAACTGAAGCCGGGTGACATTCCTGCCGAGGTTAGGACAAAAGCAATAGACATGCTTGTAGACAAATACTTCGCAGATGATACGGTAATCCAGGCCGGTTATCCCCTTGACATGAGGTACGCAGGGCCCAGGGAAGCCTTGCTTCATGCACTTTTCAGGCAGAACTACGGATGCAACTACCAGATAGTCGGAAGAGACCACGCCGGAGTTGGAGATTTCTATGGGCCATTCGACGCCCATAAAATATTTGACGAAATCCCAAAAGATGCTTTGGAAACAAAGCCCCTCAAAATCGACTGGACCTTCTTTTGCACCAAGTGCGACGGCATGGCCTCGATGAAGACCTGCCCCCATGGCAAGGAAGACCGAACACTTTTGTCCGGAACGATGCTTCGAAAAATGCTTTCGGAAGGCGAAGACGTTTCAGATAAATTCAGCAGGCCAGAAGTTGTAAAAATCCTGCGCGAGTACTACGAGAACCTGGACGAGAAGGTCGAGATAAAGCTGCACAAGGCAGCCACAGGATAGGTAAATCTCATTCTTAACGTAGCCATGGACGCCAATTTTACCTTCTCCTGCCACAGCGGCCTTGGCTGCTTTAATGAATGCTGCAAGGACGCCGATATATTTTTAACACCTTTTGACGTCCAGAGGCTGAAAAATGTGCTTGGGATAGAATCTGAAGAATTTTTGAAAAAGTACACGGGAGTCCTTTTGAATGAGACAGGGCCCCCGGTCATCTTTTTGGAGATGAAGGAAAATAAAGAGAAGAGCTGTCCATTTTCAGATGAAAAAGGCTGCAAGGTTTACCAGTACCGGCCAGGCCAATGCAGAACGTTTCCTCTAAAGGCTTTAGGCAGGGGGAACTACGCCGTAATCGAAGATGCAGGGTGCTCGGGCCTTAACGAAAGGAGAGAATTTTCTCTTGAGGAGTACAAGAAAGAACAGGGGATTTACACATGCAACGAACTTGACGACCCCTTTAGGGAGGTAATACTCGATAAAAAACTTCTCAAGAAAAACATGCAAGACCTAAATATACTTCAGATGTTTTTTATGGTCTTCGACTCCAATAAGTTCAAAAGATTCGTGTTTGAAAGCAAGTTTTTGGATGTCTTTGACATCGGCGATGAAGAAATCAAGAGGATTAAAAAGGATGAGGTCGAACTTTTAAAATTCGCCATAAAATGGCTTAAATTCGGCCTGATTGATAAGGATGCTTTGAAGATGAAGAATTCTGTGAAACAGGCCACAAATAAAAATGTGGGTCCCGCTTCATAAAAGAAAAGAGTGAGGTACATGATAGTGAAATGTTATAGAGTATTGTATAAAATAAGGGGGCTTGTAGAGATAGATGCAGAGGATGCAAAGGCCGCTCTTGAAGAATTTGATTCATTGAAGGTTAAAAGAATACTTGAGACATCAACCTTTGAAAATATTGACATAACCGAGTTGTAAAAAGGGACTCAAATGCCAAGAGTGTTACCCTGAGCCCTTTTTCACTGCGGTAAAAAAACCCTCGGGAAAAATCTCGTTCACGAAACGTTAAGACACGAAAAATCATTCACATACTCCAACGATAACTCTTGATTTTGAGTGGATTGAAAAGCCAGGGGTGTGAGTCGAACACACGTAGGGCGGATCTGCAATCCGCTGCCTAGCCACTAGACTACCCTGGCAAATATCAAAAACTTCCACTTCTCTTAAGAATGTGATTTTCTCGCCGGCCTATAAATGTTTTTGTTTTTTTATTTCGATGTTAAACTTGAAAAATCTCATTAGAGGCGGGATTTTGGTCAAAAAGAGAAATAAAAGGATAGGGGGGCAAAAAAGTAGCCAGTATCTGCTTCCCATAGCAATAGTTTTTATTTTGTCGATTGCTCTGTATTCTGTAAAAAGTGGCGGGGGAGGCGACGCTCTCTCTGCAACCGAGGCCCCGCTTGCAAGCCCCCCTCCGCTTACGCTTGTCCCGGTTTCTTTACCAGACTACGCAACGCAGAGTAAACAAATAGAGGACGCATACATAATTGCAACGCAAATACCCGATGTCCTGGAGAAGATACCCTGCTACTGCAGCTGCGGGGGCATCGGCCATAAGAGCCTTAGGAACTGCTATATAAATGATGACGGCACATTTGGAAACCACGGCTCCTTCTGCCAGATTTGCATAAACGAGGCCTATGATGTCTATACATGGTATACCCAGGGTGTCCCGGTAGCAGAGATTAGAAAAAGAATAGATGAAAAAT
>JAZFTU010000159.1:0-3178 GCA_036446855.1 Hydrothermarchaeaceae archaeon (SeqCode)
GGCATCTTCTTTAGCCAGCTTAATCTTCCCAGATACTCTATCCACCTCTTTCTTTGATATCCCATATGCAGGAAGCTCGTCGGAATGGAAGATGCCCCTAACGCCTGCTACCGTCCTTGCGTAACCTGCAAATTCAGGGCCGAGCCGCCCTTTCAAAAGTCCGCTGAACCCCCTAAGCCCCAAGGCCAGTACCTTACCGCCCTTCCCAATCTGCCCTGCAATTACTTTGGATCCCGTTTTAGAAAATACCTCAGAGACATCAAAAATATTAGATTTTATCTTGGGACTCCCCCTTTTTTTGATTTCTTCTTTGACATCTATTAAATTCTGCTGCCTTTTTACCTCCCCTTTGATTATATTTGAAATTTCATTTATGTCCTGAACGCCCTTGATTTCGACCCTCGCACCGCCGTCTATCGATACGTTGATATCCTGCCTTATCGTCCCAATTCCCCTGTTTACATTAAATTCCCGTAATATTCTCCCTATCTTTAGAGCCGTTTTTTTCGCCTGCCCTAAATCAGTAATATCCGGAGCTGTTGTTACCTCTATTAAGGGAATTCCCAACCGATCAAGCCTGTAGACTGTCTCTTTTTCCCCTCCTTTTATCTTCCTTGCTGCCTCCTCTTCTAAACAGATTGTTGGCACCCGTACCCTTATCCCATCTATGTCGATATGGCCGTCTAAGGCCACTATCGCCGTTCTCTGAAAGCCATACGTAGATGAGCCGTCAATCACTATCTTTCGCATGAAATGGACCTCGTCAACCGGCCTTGCATTGAGTTTTAGGGCAACTCCGAGCGCAATATCCAAAGCCTCCTCGTTTGGCATGTGCGGTGGCTCCTCGTCACCATCGACTAGACAGGAAGATCCCCTCTGGACCTGGTATAGATAGGACTTTCCCTTTAGAAACTCCTGGAGGGCAGCGCCGTCTATCTCTCCAAGCTCGCTCTGGGAGGGCCGAAGCCTCCTTTTAAGCTTGACATCCGCCTCCTCATCACTGAGTCCGGATGGGCAATCGCAAAATAGCTTTCTTGTTGCAAGCTGCTGGTGGATTTCAATGCCGATTTTCATATTCCTTACTCAAAACAAAATTCTCTCCGCTATTTCCCCTGCGATATTTTTCTGCATCATCGCCCCTACCTTGTCCAGATCCTTCGTGCTGCCGAGCACGTGCATGAGTTTTACATATGCTACCTCCGAAAGCATGTCCATCCCGGGTATTACCCCCTCTGAGAGAAGCTTTCTTCCAGTCGAGTATACTTTCATGTCAACCCTCCCGTAAACGGTCTGGGTGGTCATGACGACAGGCTTTCCCAGGTCCCCCGCCCTCTTAACGGGGGCAAGCAGGCCTTCTGGAACATGCCCGAGGCCCGTTCCCTCAATCACGATGCCATTATAAGTTTCTATGTAGTAATCCAAGACTTCACTGTTTATCCCCGGATACATCTTCACCAGGGCCACGTTTTCGTCAAGCCTATCGTCGACCTTTACATCCCCATTGCCCCTTTTCCTGCAATAATTTTCGATTTTTACCTCACCCGTTACTCTCCCGATAGGAGCAATATTTACACTCTTAAATGCGTCCCGTCTTGAGGCGTGCATCTTTCTTACCTTGGTCCCCCGATGAATCAGGCAGTAATCATCGCTTGGTGAGCCGTGCATAACAACGACCACCTCACCGATATCAGATGATGCCACCTTAATTGCTGAAATCAGGTTTAATGACGAGTCAGAGGATGGCCGGTCAGAGGAGCGCTGGGAGCCCACGAGTACCACGGGCTTACTGAGATTTTTCAGCATGAAACTTAATGCTGCGGAGGTATATGCCATTGTATCCGTACCGTGCGCAACAACCACACCTCTTGCGCCAGAATTCAGCTCTTTTGCAACCTCCCCCGCTATCTTTTTCCAGTGGTTAGGAGTCATGTTCTCGCTCAGGATATTAAACAGGAGTTTTGTCTTTATGTTAGAAATGTCATTTAGCTCGGGAATTGCATTTGTAAGCTCTGCCGTGGTAAAAGATGGATGCACGGCGCCCGTCTTGTAGTCAATCTTTGATGCGATTGTGCCACCGGTGCCAATGATTGTGATATCGGGAAGATTCGGATTTTTCTTAACTTTCACTTCCTTTGGCTTTCTCCCTGTTTTCCCCACCGCAACTTTTTTGATTTTTATTCCGCTTATATCAATTCCGATATTGTACCCGGTATCAAGCTTGATTACAATATGGCTTTCATCGCCAAGGACGCTTCGGGGCATGAGGGCGCCCTCAAATATTTTGCCCCCCTTTTTTACCTCTATTCTTTCGCCAATTTCTATTGGCCCAAGAACCCTTCCGGCCTTGCCCCTGTACATGCCTACCCTCCGGCGAGTTTTTTAGCCGTCTTTAATAGGAGGATCTTGGAATTCTCCACTTTCTCCATCCTGCCACTAAGCTCAGCCTCTCTTTTGGATATGGCCTGCGCTTTTTCAGAAATCGCCTTAATGCACGCATCCGGAGCAGGAGCCCCGGGATGATTTTTCATTTTTACGGCAGAAAATGGAGACAGCGCATCTTTTATCTTGCTTTCGGATATGCCTCCGGGCCATCCGGGTACCTCTCCGAGAAAATCTAGGTCGATTTCAGAGGGCCCTTTCCCTTCTTTTATTGCCTGCCTTACGGCCCCCCCAACAATCCGGTGTGCAGTCCGAAACGGCAAGCCCTTCTCTTTTACTAGGAGGTCGGACAGCTCGGTTGCCGTAATAAAGCCCCCCTCGCACGCATCTGCCATGCGTTCCTTGTTTATTTTAAGGGTCTTTATTATTTTTCCGAGGAGGAAAAGAGATTCCTTTGTTATCTTAAATGAATCACCGAGCAGGGGAGAGAGCTCCTGAAAGTCCCTGTTGTACGAGTTTGAAAGTCCCCTTACCATCGAAAGGGCGGCCGCAAGGCTCCCGTGAACTTTTGACGACCTCGCCCTCATTATCTCAAGGATGTCAGGGTTCTTCTTCTGTGGCATGATGCTGGATGTCGAGGAAAATTCGTCGGAGATTTCTATAAATCCAAACTCTTTTGTCGACCACAGGATAAGCTCTGATGCCAGCCTGCTTACGTTCGCTTCAATGGCTGCGAGGCAAAAAAGGGTTTCAGTGATAAAATCGCGCGAGCTTACGGCGTCCATGGAGTTTTCCATGG
>JAZFTU010000160.1:0-9175 GCA_036446855.1 Hydrothermarchaeaceae archaeon (SeqCode)
GAGAAGACTTCAGAAGAGGACGGAAAAAAGGCAATAGATGCAGCGTTTGAGGGGCACCCGAGCATGAAGCACGTTGTGATAGTGGATTCTGACATCAATATCTATAGTCCCCAGGAGGTAGAGTTTGCCATTGCCACGAGATTTCAGGCGGATAGGGACGCAGTAATAATAAAAGGCGCCAGGGGTTCATCACTTGACCCCAGCGCCACAAAAGACGCGCTTACGACTAAAGTTGGCATTGATGCAACAAAGCCTCTAAATGGGGGGGGATATAAAAGGGCAGAGTTTGGCACGTGAAAATGGAACTATCAAAAGAAGATGAAGGTATCTTAAAAGGCGCGCAGGGTGAGGGTAAAAAAAGGGCCATGGAGCTACTTGTAGCCCTCGGGGAGATAAACGATGCCCAAAGGCTTATCCCTATCACAAGTGCGCAGGTTTCCGGGGTGTCATACAAGACCATCGGAGACCATGGCCTTAACTTTCTTTCAGAGTGGGCCTCATCAGGCGTCAAGGTAACTGCGAAAACGACGTTAAACCCTGCAGGCGTGGATACGGATATTGCGGATGAATTAGGGTATTCTAGGGATTTTATCGAAAAACAGGGCCAGATTATAGATACTTACAGGAGCATGGGGATTTTGCCTTCATGCACCTGCACGCCGTATCTTGCGGGAAATCTTCCAAAGTTTGGCGAGTCCATCGCCTGGGCAGAATCGTCAAGCGCAATATTTGCAAATTCGGTAATCGGCGCAAGGACGAATGTCGAAAGCGGGGTATCGGCACTTGCTAGTGCGATAATAGGGAAGACTCCTTTCTATGGCCTGCACTTGGAGGAAAACAGAAAGCCAACTTTCGAGGTCACGGTAGATGCCAGCCCTAGTGACCTTTCAGACTACGCTGCAATGGGATACGTCATAGGGCAGGAACATGACGGCATACCAATTTTCAGGGGTATTAATCCCACGCAAGACGGCATGAAAATCATGGGGGCAGCTCTTGCCACAGGCTCTATCCCCATGTTCCATGTTGAGGGGGGCACACCAGAGTGCAAGGGGGCAGGAAAACTCAAAAAGATAGAATTTGGAAAAAAGAACCTGAAAGGGGCATACGAACTCCTAAACACTACTCTCGACCCAGACATAATCTGCATAGGATGTCCACACTGCAGCGTAAGCGAGGCCATGGATGTCATAAAGAGAGACCCTAAAAGGGAGGTCTGGATATTTACTGCAAGACAGAACAAGGAATTTCTTGAAGGTCATGCGAAAGGAAAAAACGTAAGGATAATTTGCGACACCTGCATGGTCGTATCCCCCCTGGAGGAACTGGGAATCAGGTCTGTTGGGGTAAATTCTGCAAAGGCAGCATTTTACTGCAGAAATCTTTCAGGCCTTGATGTCATGTTCGATTCAGTTGAGAAGCTGATAAAATGAAATTCCTTTTGTGTGCGGCAAGCGCAAGGGCAATTTCCGAGTCTGCAAAAAAGGGGGGCTACGACTTTGTGTCGCTGGATTTTTTTGGCGATATCGATACAAAGGAGGCAGGTGAAAACCATTCACTTCGAGAGTATGGGGATCCATATTCGACAGAGAACCTGTACAACCGTTCTGAAAAAATTGACTATACAAGCGTGGTCTACGGGGCCGGATTTGAGAATTATCCCGGGCTTGTCGAAGGATTTGAAAGTAGGGCCAAAGTCGTCGGAAATGGCTCCAAAACACTCAGAAAGGTCAGAAATTGGACGAGCTTCTTTTCTGAGCTTGAAAATTGGGGCATATCTTTTCCTAAAACAGATATTATGCGGGCAGGGGACGTAACTAATAGTGAAGGAAAGATTCTTAAGCCAATTAAAAGCGGCGGCGGTCATAGAATCGAAGACCCCTCAATGATTACATTTGGCGCAGATGAGGAGGTGCTTTTACAGGAGACTATAAGCGGAACACCCCTATCCACGTGCATAGTTGGCACCGGAAAACGATGGAAATTTCTCGGTGCAACAGAGCAGCTACTTTTTGACAAATACAGGTACGGCGGCAATATTTCGCCCATTAAAACGACGAAAGCTCTAAAGAGTATTTCCTTAAAAATCGGAGAGATTTTTGGGCTGAAAGGGGCAGTCGGCATAGATTTTATTTCAAATAAACACGGCAATTTCGTTCTGGAGGTAAACCCGCGTCTGACGGGTGCAATGGAGGTTTTGGAGAAGGCGTACGACGTCAACCTCTTTGACATTCACGTAAGGGCATGCTCCGGGCACCTTGATTTTAATCCTGTAAAAAACGGCAGGTATTACTCCAAAAAAATCCTGTATGCTCCCGAGAATTTGACATTTAATATTTGCAGGCTGAAAAACAGGCCAACGTTTATTAAAGACGTGCCCCTAGACCAATATATAAAAAAAATGAGCCCCATATGCACGATAATCGGCGAGGGGGAGACCAAAGGTACATGCATGGGCGACCTGATTCGAAAGGAGAATGAATATGCGGATTTACGGCAGAAAAATCTCTAGCGGAAGTTCTGAAGGAGAGGCCCTGGTTACCCGGGAGCAAATAACATTCCTCGGCGGGGTTGACGCAAATACCGGCATTGTTGTCGAAAGGGGCCACGAAATTGAGGGACGCTCCGTAAAAAATAAAATTCTCGTATTCCCAAAAGGCAAGGGCTCCACTGTTGGAGTTTATACAATCTACGGAATGAAAATGAGGGGGACTGCACCTGCAGGGATAATAAACGTAAAATCTGAGCAGGTAATCGCAACAGGCGCAATAATTTCCAAGATACCGATGCTTGATTCGCTTAAGAAAGACCCACTAAAGGCGATAAAGACCGGAGACTACGTTAAACTCATTGCAGATAAGGGCTATTTAGAGGTATAGAAGTGCTCGTAGGAAAAGAAGACATAGAGCTATTCAGATTAAAGGTTGAGAGTGGGTTTCATGTCCATGATAGCTCGGTAGGAAAAGGAGTTGTCGCATTTAACGTGAGCCCCAGAAATTCTCACGAAGAATCTTTCGAGGCAGTTTTTAAAGAATTTGAGGGGCAGGATTTAGTTCCACTTTATAAAAAGACTTCCGAGGGCTTCGAAATTCTAATCATAGAACGAAAGACGAAAAAGAGGGAGGTTCGCCCAATTGTCCATTTCATACTTCTTATCCTTACGGCAATCACTGTCACCATGGCGGGCTATGAGTGGTGGGCCGACGGAAACATCGGCCAGAGCATCATGTTTGCCGCATCTCTTATGGGGATATTAGGCATCCATGAGCTGGGACACTTTTTTATGGCCCGAAGAAGGGAAATCGATGCCACTCTCCCCTTTTTTATTCCAGCGCCCCCCATGATATTTCCGTTCGGTACACTTGGGGCCGTAATATTTATGGGATCCCCTGTAAAAACCAGAAACTCTCTTTTGGACGTTGGCATCTCTGGCCCTGTTGCAGGTTTTTTGGTGAGCATTCCACTCGCAATAATCGGCCTCAAGCTTTCCACAATAGTACCGATATCAACGATAGCAGAAGAGGAATATGTATTTACAATGCCATTAATCCTCCAGTTTATATCCAGCTACGTATTCAGTGGCCCCCTGGACCCCAATTCGATTATACAGCCCCACCCGATAGCTATGGCCGCGTGGGCGGGTTTTTTTGTAACATCCCTAAACGTGCTTCCTATGGGCCAGCTTGATGGGGGCCATATCATAAGGGGGCTGTTCCCGGTCCACTTCAGAAAAATTTATTTTGGTGTAGCAGTACTCCTCGCTTCAATTGCAGTTTTTTTTGTTTCACCGTTGTGGCTGTTTTGGGTAATATTTGTTTGGATAATGACGAGGCTCAATCATCCTGGACCGTTGAATGACGTATCCGAGCTCGACAAAAAAAAGAGAATCTATGGGGCCCTAATACTCCTGCTCCTCTTGATTTTGTGTTTCACTCCCGCACCGATATTACCCTCCGAAGTGCTCAGCAATACATAAATAGTCCGAATTCGAGGTACTTTTAATGGAGACCCATATAGGCGACATCGATAGGACCGAGCTTTCGCCGGAAAGCAAGGATACGGCTCTTTGCATAGAGTGCAGGAAAAAGGGGCTAAATCTTTGCGATATCGATGAGATATGCCAGATGAGACTAGCTAGTGCCCTCGGTGACAGGAAATACTCTGTAATTTCGAACTCTATTGACCATGCACACAAAAAGGGCCTGATTGATATAAGAACCGTAGAAGTTAAGGGGAATCGGCCCAAGCAATTCATCAAAATTACCGAGCAGGGCCGGATGTTTTTTGGAATAAAATGAAAGTTCACCCGTGCTGCAAGGACTGCCTATTGGAACAGGGCAAAAGAATTTTTGATGTTCTGCGTTTTGATGACCTGGAAAAGGGCGTGCACCTCAGGACAATTGGAAAATTCATCGACCAAAACTTTTCAGAGGACAAAATTACGGCAGAGCTTGGAACAGAGATGCACAGGGAGATAAAGAGAATAACAAATAAAGACCCTTACCTGGCCGAAAAAGAGTGGTCAAACCATGTTGCAATGGAACTCTTAGAACATGCAAGTGCCCTCATCGAAAATTCAATAGACCCGCTTTACCAGTCCTTTAAAATTGCGATTGCAGGAAACCTTCTGGATTTTGGCACTTACGAGGTGGATGCCGATTTGAATCTAGCGGGGGCACTATCCGATGATTTTGTGATTGATGATTTTGAAAAGGTAAAAAGACGCATACGGCGGGCAAGAAAAGTCCTGTACCTGTGCGATAATGCGGGAGAGATAGTGTTTGACCGGCTCTGCATTGAGGAAATCAAGAAATTGGGTCCAAAAGTTACGGCGGTGGTAAAGTCTGGCCCCATAGTAAACGATGCCACAATGCGGGATGCACAGGCAGCAGGATTGGATGAAGTTTGCCTTGTAATGGAATCTGGAACAGATAGCGTTGGGGTGAACTTGAGGGAGTCCTCCAAAGAATTCATAGATGAGCTCAACTCTTCTGACATAATCATCGCAAAGGGCCAGGGGCACTATGAGACGATGGAGGATATTGAGCTTCCTGTGGTGTTTCTCCTAAAGGCAAAATGCAAGGCCGTTGCATCTGAACTTGGGGTAAAACAAAAAAGCAGTGTTGTCATGCTTGGGCATTCTCGTCGCTAGCGTCTCATTACAGATAGTTTGACCGCTCCTCGAATGCCTTAGTCCCAGTAAGGGACTAGGGCTTCACTCGCCGGAGGGCTGTGCATCTCATAAAACCCGATTCATCACAAGGCCGGTGAGGAGTTTAGGGTAAAAGTAGGTAGCCTTGCCCGGCATCTTCTCCCTGTTCAGGGCTATCTTTTTTACTTCCTCTACCCTGGTTGGGCTTACAAAGATTACCAGACAATTTTTTTCTTCAGAAATCCTCATTGCCTCTTTTTCGTCTACCACATATGAGATATTATCAGTACCGTTGGCCACGAGGTCTATCAGAAGTGAATGGATTATCGTAACATCCAGCCTTTTCCAGTCTTTCGATTTGCCTGAGTCAATTATTCTGTCCATCACATTTTCGTCTTTAAGTCTCAGAAGGTAGCAATTGCCATCGTAGCACATGCCGAATATGTGGTGCGAATTTTCCAGCCCTTTTAGTTTTTTTAGCATCTCCCCGTGCTTCACCCTGTCAATTTCGAAGTACTCTTGTATCTTCTGCATTTTTGAGCTGTCGAAATTTACGCGTCTAAGAACCCTGTGGGCAGGAAGGATTGTTATGCCTCCTGATTCCATATTCGTGTAGTACATCATCGTATAGTCATACGCATCTGATTTTGTCTTCTCCCGCATTTGGTCCCTGAGTTTAAGTGCTGTCGCATACCTGTGGTGGCCATCTGCGATAAAGAGCTTTTTTTCTTTCATCTCCGATTTCAACAGGGAAATTACCCCCGGGTCATCAACCCTCCACAGTCTGCTAATTATGCTGTCAATTTTGACCTCAGATACCGGAGGTTCTTTTGTTTTCTCTGCAATAATTCCTTCGACCGTCCCCTCATGGTCTGAATACATGGTAAATATCTGGCTGAAGTTTGCGCTGCACGTGCTCATCAGACTCAAACGGTCCTTGATTGCAGAATCAAGCGTCTCCTCATGTGGCAGTATCTCCCCGTTTTCGTATTCTTCAAGTTTTACAAGCGATATTATGCCCTGCATCTTCTTCTTTTTGTCACCTGCAAAATACTCCTGTTCCAAAATGTAAATGGAGGGCCTCATGTCAACTTTTAGTATCCCCTCACCAAGCCATTTGTTAAAGTATGCACATGCCCTCGTGTAACTGTTATCCTGGGAGGTATCGCCGTCGTACTTTCTCCCCAAGATCAGATGAATTATGTTGTTTTCATGCCTATTGTAGTATTCCTCTTTTAATTCCTCAGAGATGACGTCATAAGGGGGTGCAACAACTTTTTTTATCTCTATTTCATCAGAGTATCTGATGCCCATGAAGGGCCGAATTTCAACCATGGTAAGGCATGTGCGGAGGCATTATATAACAGTTTTCGGACGTGCGAAGATACGCGCTGGCCAAATTCATCTATTCTAATGCTTTTCCATCCATATCCTCTGGAACTCTTAGGCCTAGCATTGAAAGGACTGTTGGAGCAATGTCCATTTGGTGTGGATTCTCATTTTTTATTTTGAAGTTTGTAAACAGGACCCCCGGGACGTGGGATGGATCAACTATATGGTCGCCGTCCCACTTTTTTTGGTTGTCTGAAAATACTTCAGGGGTCATGCCCCCTATCGCATTCTGCCATGCCATCCTGTATCCCGGACTAAAACCAATTATTATGTCAGGGGCGTTTTTTACGAATTGCCCCTGATAGACATCCTCACTCCTATACAGGCGAGTTATTGCTCGCTTGCCGGTTTTCGGGTCGGTAAGCTTTTTGAGCTTTTCAATAATTTCATTTACTACCTTTTCCTTTTTTTCCACAATTCCGCTGCCTTCGCGGCCCTTTAAGTTTATATAAATTCCTGCAAATCCCAGAGAATAGGCATCTGTGCCACTCCAGTTGACAAATTCAAATAATTCTCCGCTGTGCTTTTCGTCAGGATTTTGGGTAAGTGACATGTACCCGTTTTCGGAAAGCCAGGTGTTGATGCTTACGCCCCTGTCAAAATCGGTGAAGCCGTGGTCTGAAAAAATTATCAGTGCAGTTTTATCGTCCAATCTGTCCAAAACTTCGCCCAAAAATTTGTCCTTTTCGATATAATACTCCCTCACAGCGTCGTTTATCACTAGTTCTCCAGCGGAATCGTTTTTCCCTTCCCAAAAGTTGTGCATTATCCTGTCTGAAGTATCAAAGGCGAAGGCAAACACGCCTTCAGTAAACCTGTCAAATTCATGCCAGAACATTTTATTTCTCTCGTCTTCAATCTGGGTGCACTGCTCCAGAAAAACATCGTCGTCCATCCTCTCTTCGGTCAATGCTTTAGTATCCTCTGGCATTCCAAGGGTGTTGTATAACCCGATTGAATCTACAAGTTCACTTGAATATTCCTTGGGATACGTAATATCGACAAGAGGGCTAATAGGGTCTACCTGAATTGATGTAAGATACATGTAGAACGGTTCAGTGCTATTTAGATGTACTCTAGCTATTCCTGAGACCTCTCTCATCAGCCCAACTTTAAATTTTATCCTTATCCATTCGCTCCATTCACCGGAGTGAACCTGGTAATCTGAGCCCTGGATGGAAACTATCGCATCGTCTCCGTTTACGCGTATTTGCATCGGCACCTCGACTTGCTCCCTTTTCTTCCCTACGATTGGGCCAAATAATTTTGTTTCAATCACGCCCCCCCTGTTCTCTACTTCGATAATCTTTTCTGCACCTTCTGATCCCCTGTCAAAATCTCCTGATGTATAGATGTGGTATTTGCCAAGAAAACCTGTTATGTCCGGAACGCCCATACCGGAAAACATCCTTCCTTCAACTTTATCTGGGGGGAAAGTTACGGGCCAGCGAATAATCGTTGTGGGAATTCCTGCATCGGATGTAATCTTCCAGAAGGGAGTACCCTGTATAGGTGGCTCATATTTGGTACCGGTAAGACCTCCCTTTTGTTTCAAAATCGCCAGATATGGAAGATAATTTTTGGGATTTCTCCCAATAAAACCAAAGATATTGTGCTTACCTGGATTTGTGCCCGTCGCAATCGAGGCCCATGCAGAGGGACTTTCTGCAGGGAGGTTAGTTTCAAGACTCAAAAAGCTCCCTGAATCTTTTAGCCTGACAAAATTAGGAAGATGCCCTTCATCCATTAACTTTTTCATGATATCCGGGTCAGTACCGTCAATTCCTATCAAAAGTATTTTATTATATCTATCGCCCGTCATACTTTCATCCCCATTTAAAAAAATGTACGACCCCATAATAATAATTACAGTTAATGCCGCATATTTTTTATTAAATTCCATACTTTTAATATCCTCTCTTTAATCGGCCTGAAAAAAAACTTTAGGACAATTGCTCCAATCGCTGCAAAAAACATGGCAATATAAGACCAAAGAGAATTCAATACCATGCCGCCCGTTCCAGGGTCAACATACGCGGACGCACCTACCTTAATATCTACCACCTTTCAATTTATATAAACCAAACGTTTAAGGATTTCCATCGTTTCAATCTCCGTCTTCAGCACGTGTCGAACAACTTTCAGCCAATCCTACCGATAGTAAAGGTCTTAAATTTGAATAAAGTATACCCTTCCAATATCATGAAAATCACCGTAAAACGCGGCGACATAACCGGGGAGGCTGTAGAGGCAATCGTGAACCCGTCGAACTCACACGGCGTTATGGGCGGGGGCGTTGCATGGACGATAAAAAAGAATGGTGGGCAGGTGATAGAGGAAGTGGCAGTGAAAACTGCTCCGATTCCGGTAGGCAGTGCGGTTCTGACCACTGGAGGTCGCCTGAAGGCAAGTTACATAATCCACGCAACGACAATGAAAGAGCCTGCCCAGAGAATCGATGTTGAGAACGTAAAATTGGCAACTGCCGCGGCCCTCGAATGCGCGGCGCAAAACGGCCTCAAAAGCATCGCATTTCCGGGAATGGGCACGGGCGTCGGTGGAGTTAATCCGGGCGAGGCAGCGAATGCGATGGTGGAAGTGATTCGTAGATTTTCAGAGAGGGGCACAACT
>JAZFTU010000161.1:0-3890 GCA_036446855.1 Hydrothermarchaeaceae archaeon (SeqCode)
AAGCGCATTTAAGCACTCTTTCGACCGGATATTATCTCCGGTCAACGGAATGTCCAGCTCATTTGCAATATCACTGTACGCCCCGTCCACATGCGCTATAACTTTCGTTTTTGACTTCTCCATGTAGTCCCTCAGCAGGCGAACTGCAATTTCCCGCTCCTCCGTGCTCCAGTGCCCGGTAACCGGCGTGTCGTAGTGCGCCGCAGGATATACGCTTTCAAGTTCCCTTGGGACGAGGCCAAGGGGTGACGTGAGTATTACTTCGTGCACAAGGCCCATTTTCCTTCCTGCGCCCTTCCTAATATACTCTTCAAACAGCCTGTGTGATTTTGACAGTGAGTAGGGCTTTTTTGCAGAGCAGGGCAGAACTATTGTAAGTTTTATGCCATCAGGTGGCGTGTAGCGCTCTATCATGCGCCTGTGCCAGCGCAGGACCTCTGGCCTGCTAAGAGATTCCGTTGTAATAAATTTCATATCCTCTTATTGTTATTTTATAACAATGTTATAAGTTCTGTGGCGGTATATCGGTGTGGGGGTTATGTAGAAGGGGGCGATGCTCTTTTTTGATTACTCAAATAAGAGGTTCATGATTAACTTCACGATAACTTCATGATTATTTGGCGATTACTGTGACAAAAACGAGGAGTGAAAGATGACCCGACAAAAGAAAAGCGATACAAAAAGTAAGATCAATTGTAAAAATGTGTTTACAAAAAACATTTCTTTTCACTTGAACCCGATAGACTTTTCAGGCTACCTGCGTATACCTCTCTAAAAAATCTCCCTTTTCCGTATCAAGTATCCTTAACATCGCCATGGAGCTTACATCGCCTGCTGCCTTCTCCTCAACCAGCTCTCGGAGCCTGTTTCCCCGTATCGCCTCCCTTATATCTTTTGTCACCTCGATGGCCTTCTTAAAGTTGTGCTCGCAGAGCAGGTCGAAGTTATTTAATAGGTCTTCAGGCGTTCTATTCTCGCATACCCTGCAGCAGCAGGGTAGTTCCCTTAATCTTTCGAGGTCCAAAATCATTGGCGTGAGCATCTTCTCTTCTCCGGCCTTTACTATACCTTCTGCCGAATCGAAGAGGTCAATTCCCATATACGACAGGATGTAGAACATATGCGGCGGCGCAAAGGGGAAATAGAGCGTGGAGTTTGGGGGTATTATCTCTCTTACCGATACCGCTATGTTTACAAGGAGCCGGGGATTTTTCAATAGTTTTTCGCCGTTGGAAATGACAAACAGGGGGCGCTCACCGAGTTCTCTTGCACATTTCTCCCGAAGGTCCAAAAATCTCGAGCCCTGGATGACGGCCCCAGCGCCCGGGAATCTCTTTGCAAATTTCAGCGTCTCATTTACCGACGCCTCGGAAAGCTCCCTAGGAACTGAAAGGCCAACGTGGGAATCGGGAAGTATTGTAAAAATCTCCTTTGAAAATTCCCTTTTTTTATTAAGGATAAGACTTCCATAGTCGACAAAGAGAGGTTTTCTTTTAGTTTTCACGCCAAAAGCCGAAATGTACATCTCATGCTCAATGTCCACACTATCAGTAACCACAGAAAGCAAATTAGGCGTTGGGAGCTTCTCCCCGTTTAGGTGGAGTTTTCCAAGCCGTGCAGGCCCGCTGTGCCGCAGTATCTCAAGCGTCATCATGCTAAATTACGAGAGGATTAGATAAAGTTTTATGCATGAAAATAGACTATGTTTTTGAAAAATGTCAGATAATCAGGTACTTGATACAATTCGAGAAAGGCGAAGCGTAAGGGAGTTTATAGACCGGGATGTCCCTAGCGAGCTTTTGGATAAGCTACTTTTTGCAGGCACCTGGGCGCCTTCAGGCTTCAATAACCAGCCCTGGCGGTTTTTCATAGTTAAAGAGGCCAAAAAAAAGGAGGCGCTCTCAAAACTCACAAGCTATGGCAGGATAATCCTTAGCGCCCCTGTATGTATTGCAGTTTTCATGGACTCTCACGCAAGTTATCACAGAATAAAAGATGCCATGGCAATCGGTGCCTGCAACCAAAACATCCTCCTTGCGGCGCATTCATTGGGCCTCGGTGGGGTGTGGCTCGGAGAAATCCTAAAGAGCAAGGAGGCGGTGAGAGTACTACTTGGCGCGCCAGAGCCGTATGAGCTTATGGCCGTGCTTGCAATAGGTTACCCCACTAAAAAAAAGAGGACTTCTAAAAGGAGCGATGCAAGCGATGTCACTTTTTTTAACTATTAATCAGCCTATCTCTTTGGCATTCAAATAACACTGCGGGTCCTCCTCCCATAAATCACCAGTAACAGACTCGGCCCGAATTCTACACCCGCCGCATATCTCGTTGTATTTGCAAACCCCGCACTTTCCCTTCAGATGCTTGGGTTTTTCCCTCATCATTTGCAGAAATTCATTTTTAGGGTCGTTCCAGATTTCGCTGAATTTTCTCTCCCTTACGTTCCCCAGCGTTTTGTGGCCCCAGAACTGGCAGGCATGCACATCTCCAAGATTGTCTACATTTGCGAACTTATGGCCGGCAGAGCACCCTCCATGCATCTTTAAAAGCTCCATGACCTCATCGGCGCGCTCGGGCTCGTTTCTGAGGACATAGTTGTAGATATAAGCACCGTCCGCGTGGTTGTCTGTTGTAATAATCTCAATGTCAACGCCGGCATCGTGGAGCTCTATTGATTTTTTCATCAGCTTCTCTATTACTTCCCTGCTTTGCTCTTTTGTTACATCCAGATTTTCGATTTCCTTGCCCCTTCCTGCATAGACGAGATGATACATACAGAAGCGGGGTATGCCTTCCTTAACAACGATGTCTATAACTTCATCGAGGTCATTGAAGTTTAACTGGTTCAAGGTGAATCTCACGCCAGCACGCAGTCCCTCGTCCATGGCATTCTTAATGCCTTCGATTGCCTTCTCAAATGCGTTTGGCTGCCCCCGGAATTTGTTGTGCGTTTCGGGCCCTCCGTCGAGGCTGATGCCCACATATTCTATGCCGGCTTCCTTCATCTTTTTTGCAGCATCTTTTGTAATAAGGGTGCCGTTTGTCGATACTACGGCTCTAATCCCACTGTCTGAGGCATATTTTGCAAGCTCGTAAAAGTCCTTCCGAAGTAGCGGCTCACCGCCAGAAAAAAGGAGCACCGGTATGTCGTGCTCTGCCAAATCATCTATAAATTCTTTGGCTTCCTCTGTCGTAAGCTCGCCGGTATAATCCTTGTCTTCTGACTTTATGTAGCAGTGCATACAGCGAAGGTTGCACCTGCGGGACATGTTCCAGACCACAAGGGGCTTTGATTCAGTTGAGAACTGAAGCATCGTTGCAGGGATTTCGCTCGAGGGCATCCCCCTGTATTTTACGGCATCAGAAACAGTCGCTGTCCCGCACAGAAGCTTTGTACATCCAATCATTTTGAATTCCTTCTTAAAAATACGCTCCGTAACTTCACACAGCATCTAACACACTATTTTTCAGAACGTCTTCACCCATCCGTCAGGAATATCGTTTGTAAGAATATTCGTTTGTCAAACTCAAACAAGAGATTTAACTTAAAATTACTTTTAGGATTTTCATTATTTCATTCTTACAAGAAGGATTTAACGAAATGGTTTTGCCACCTTTATGCAGGAGTACTAGGTGGTTCTGTACAAGCACTTCAACGACCTTCTGCACTCGCTTTCCATTTCTTTTAATCTTCTTTGCCATATGGTTAACTAAGGTATCCTTTGGCATGTAGGCCTCTCCCCATGCCCCCCTCCTAGCTAGTTTGTAGCCGCGAGGACAGCGGCCATCCAGTCCAGATTACGCTCTGTCACCACCGCAACCACTCCCTCCCGGCGCAGCCCGCGCGCCGCCAGGGCTCGTCCCAACCGGTTGGCACGGGCGTTGAGTTC
>JAZFTU010000162.1:0-12659 GCA_036446855.1 Hydrothermarchaeaceae archaeon (SeqCode)
TGTCATATAACTGGACTTTTTCCTTATTGCGTACATGAATATATATCCTTGTTGTTTTTGAGCGCGCATGCCCCCGTAGCTCCTGAAGAATATAGCGCAATACTCGCAGCACCAGAAGTTTTATAACAATTATTATTAGAATACTTATCACATGGCCAAAGTGAAATTGACTGACACCACGTTTCGAGACTCCCACCAGTCGCTTTTGGCAACCCGGATGCGCATGCGCGACATGCTCCCGATAATCGAGAGGATGGATGAGGCGGGTTTTTTTTCGCTTGAGGTCTGGGGCGGCGCAACGTTCGACTCCTGCATCAGGTATCTAAATGAGGACCCGTGGGAGCGGCTGAGAACTTTTAAAAAGCACATGAAAAACACCCCGACGCAGATGCTCCTTCGGGGACAGAACCTTGTCGGGTACAAGCACTATTCAGATGACATAGTAGAAAAGTTCGTAGAAAAATCGGTCGAAAACGGCATTGACATTATACGGGTTTTCGATGCCCTAAACGATATCCGAAACATGGAAGTTTCGATTAAGACCGCAAAACGGGAAGGCGCCCACGTTCAGGGGACTGTCTGCTATACCATAAGCCCTGTGCACACAATTGAGGTCTTTGTAGAGCAGGCGAAAAGACTGGAGAATCTTGGCTGCGATTCGTTTTGCATAAAGGACATGGCAGGGCTCATCTCACCAAAGGGTGCATTTGACCTGGTAAAGGCCTTAAAAAAAGAGATAAGCATCCCGATAAACCTCCACTCCCACTGTACGAGCGGGATGGCGCCTATGAGCTACTATTCAGCCTGTGAAGCAGGTGTAGATATCCTCGATACTGCAATGTCCCCTTTCTCCTGGGGGGCCTCACAACCTCCAACAGAAAGCATGATAGAGGCGCTCAATGACACCCCCTACGATACCGGCATAGATCTAAAAACCCTAAAAGAGGCCACATCATTTTTCAAAGAGGTGAAAAAGAAATATCTCGCCCTAATCGACCCCATATCCGAAACTATTGATACGGATATTCTCCTGTACCAGATTCCCGGCGGGATGCTCTCAAATCTTGTATCCCAGCTAAAAGAGCAGAATGCACTCGATAGATACGAGGAAGTGCTCAGGGAGACACCGAAGGTAAGGGCAGACTTGGGGCACCCGCCTCTTGTCACGCCTTCGAGCCAGATAGTCGGGATACAGGCGGTGATGAATGTGCTCCTCGGCGAGAGATACAAGAGCGTCTCAAGGGAGGTAAAAGATTATGTGAGGGGGCTTTACGGAAAACCTCCGGGGCCTATTAAAAAAGAGATACGGACAAAGATTATAGGGGACGAAGAACCCGTAACAGTGAGGCCGGCAGACCTCATCGAACCGCAATACGAACTCATGAAAAAAGAGGCAGAAAAGCTAGGCTTTACAAAAGAGGAAGACATCCTCACCTATGCCATGTTTCCGGCAATTGCCCCAAAATTTCTGAAAGGTGAACTAAAAGAGGAGCCGCTATTGCCCCCTTCAGCGGAAAAAGAGGATGGAATACCCACCGAGTACAAAGTTGAGGTGGACGGCGAGGAATACGCAGTAAAGGTAGAACCAGTTGGCAGTTACGTTGAAATCGGGGAGGTAAAAAAGGAGGCCCCAACGAATATTGAGGGGGGGCTAATATCTCCGATGCAGGGGATGGTCTTAAAGATAAAGGTAAAAGAAGGGCAGGCCGTAAAAAAGGGGGACGGTGTTTTGGTGCTGGAAGCTATGAAAATGCAAAATGACATATTTGCCCCAAAAGACGGAGTTGTAAGAAAGATATTTACAGTCGAGGGGACGACCGTCGAAAAGGGCGCAGTGCTCATGGCAATAAAGTGATATAGCATGTTTGAAAAGATTCTTGTTGCAAACAGGGGGGAGATTGCGATCAGGGTGATGAGGACCTGTAGAGAGCTTGGTGTGGCCTCGGTTGCGGTGTTCTCGCAGGCAGATAAATACGCGCTCCATGCCAAGTATGCCGATGAGGCATATTTTATCGGCCCCCCGCCGGCAAGCCAGAGCTACCTTGATATGGAGACTATTATCGACGTTGCAGAAAAGGCAAACGTTGATGCAATACACCCCGGATACGGTTTTCTTGCAGAAAATTTTCGGTTTGCAAAACTCTGCGAGGATTCTGGCATTAAGTTCATAGGACCTTCTAGCGATTCAATCAGGCGCATGGGCGACAAGATAGACGCACGAATTATCATGAGCAAGGCAAAAGTTCCTGTGGTACCGGGCTCTGAGGGGGATGTAAAAGACATAGGCGAGGCAATAGATATTTCTGAAAAGATAGGGTATCCCATAGTTCTAAAAGCCACGGCGGGCGGGGGTGGAATTGGCATGAAGGTCATGAGCAGCGCAGAGGAACTCAAAGATAAATTTGAATCCACAAAGGCCGTGGCCAAATCCGCCTTTGGAAACTCCATTCTTTTTATCGAAAAATACCTGATTGACCCTAGGCACATAGAGTTTCAAATCCTCGCAGATTCTTTTGGAAATACTATCCACATGAACGTGAGGGAGTGCTCCATCCAAAGGAGGCACCAGAAGCTTATTGAGGAGGCCCCGTCGCCGATTATGACCGAGGAGCTCAGAGAAGAGGTGGGGTCCATAGCAAAAAAGGCGGCAGAATCTATAAAATATGAAAATGCAGGGACGATTGAGCTCATTTACTCTGATGAAAATTTCTACTTTTTAGAGATGAATACGCGCCTTCAGGTGGAGCACCCGGTAACGGAGATGACGACGGGAATTGACATAGTAAAAGAGCAGCTCATAATAGCCTCCGGAGAGGAAATGAGCCAGACGCAGGATGACGTGGGGCTTAGGGGCTGGGCAATAGAATGCAGGATAAATGCAGAGGACCCGCTAAACGATTTTTCACCATCGCCTGGAAAAATAAAAAAATACCGCTCTCCGGGCGGGCCGGGGGTCAGGGTGGATTCCGGAGTTCGGATGGGGTATACCATATCGCCTTATTACGACCCGATGATATCAAAGCTTGTGAGCTGGGGACGCACTAGAACAGAAGTAATAGCAAGAATGAAAAGGGCGCTTTCCGAATACATAATAACGGGAGTTACAACAAACATACCATTCCACAAGGCAGTCATGGCGAGCGATGCTTTTGAAAAGGGAAATCTTACCACAGGATTTATAGAAGAGCACAATATTTTGGAGAAGGTACCGGGCATCATGGAGGCAGAAAGAGCAAGAGATGCCAAGCTTGCAGACTTTTTTAAGGATGACAAGAAGGTTGTTGCCATCTCTGCTGCCGTCGGCTCGTACTTAAACGCCAAAAAAAAGCTACCACTTAATTGACGGCGGGACGTTTACTAGAAAGTAGACAGCACTTTTATCTGTGGGATTCCTTATCCTGTGCGGGGCCGTTGACTCGTGCCACATCATGTCCCCTTCTTTTAGGATGTACTTATCTCCTTCGACCTCAACTTCAATCTCCCCCTTGAGCATGAAGCGAATCTCCTCTCCCCCGTGGGAGTACAGTTTCGGAATCTCGCTATTTGGTGGCATTTTTACCGTGAGGCCCTCAAGTGCGCCAGAAGATGCGAGAAGGCGGGTAGACACGTCCCCGAGGCTTATTGATTTTTCACTTTCGCCCTTCTTTCTGATTATCACGTCTGACATGGGAGATAGAAACCACCTCGCAGTAATAAATACGTTTCCCATCAGAATTCACTTCAAAATTTATTTTTTTATAATTTCCACTAGGGGGAAATTAAGTATTGGTACTCGCAATGTTTTTATATGTGGGACGGAACTCGCTTATAGAGAGGTTAAAAATGATTTCGATAAGCTTATTACCCGCAGTTTATTCAACCCTAATATTAAAGTTCCGAATATTCATGTATTCACTGAAGACGAAAGTGAGAAAGAAACCTTAAACCTTCCTTCAATCCCCCCAACTAAACACCCAGACCAAAGTTAAATAAAAAACTTAGCAAAAACTATATTAACGAACACCTTGTAAAAACTCCAAAAACTAAGAATACAAATTATTCCTTACTTCCTCTTGTACTTTATTGAATCCCCGCGCCACTTTCTTTCCACAAGGTCCAAACATACCAAATCTTCGAGCATCCTTATCGTTTTGGACATTGTCCCAAAGTTTGCGCTTGTGAGAGTGGAAGCTGATATCTCCCCGTGGCCCAGTAACCGTAGAATAAAAGAGTGTTCGGTTCCCAATTGTTTTGTTTCCATGTCATTAATATATGAATGAAGTAAGCTATATTTCTATAGGCAATACATTATATATTAGTATAAATTTACGCCGGGGAAGGGATTCGAACCCCTGATGAGCAGAAGCTCAACCGGCTCTCAAGGCCGGCGCCGTAGTCCGGGCTTGGCTACCCCGGCAAAATAATCTAGGATTTCCACATCCTCGGGTAGGTTCCTGGCTTCATTATTACCCTTTTTGTATTTATTGCTATGCCACTATCCTCTATCAGCATGGCCTTGGTATCCATAATGGCCTTCCCTATCCCGATAAGCTCCTCTTTTAGGGAGAATGTTGCAACCATGTCCCCGGAATTTATATCCGAATCGAGCATGCTTATGCCAGGGATTGCCAGATCCGCGCCATGGCAGATGGCATCTACGGCGCTGTCACTCAAAAAGACTTTCGGAAGAAAATCTAGAGCCCTCTCAACCGGCATAATGGCCTTTCTCAGGTATTTGTCGGTGTCATTTTCCTTATAAAAGGTGTACGCATCCTTTACGTCGTGCAGACTCACAATAGTTTCTTCAGTCAAGGAGCCGCTCTTGGTCCTTCTAAGCCCGCTCATCTGGGCCCCGCAGCCGATTATTTCGCCCATGTCATAGCAGAGCTTTCTTATATAGGTCCCTGCCTCGCACCCCACCTTGAAAAGGACGTCTCTCCCATCGATTTCCAAAAGGTCCATATAGTAAATCGTCCTGAATCTGAGCTGCCTTCTTACGGCAGATTTTACGGGGGGCCTCTGATAGATTTCATCCGTAAATTCTTCTAAAGTCTGTTTTATCCTATTCCTTTTTACGGTGTCGTGGAGGCGCATGACACAGACATATTCTTTTCCTGAAAGGAGAAATGCCCTTGCGATTTTTGTTGATTTTTCTAAAGTTATGGGAAGTACGCCCGTAACCTTCGGGTCGAGTGTTCCTCCCTGGCCGGCCTTTTTGACATTTAAAATGCCCTTAATCCAGTACACCACCTCATGGGAGGTCGGACCAGAGGGTTTGTCAAGGTTGATTACGCCGCACCTTATGTGCTCTTCTGGGCTCCTATCCTCTGGCCTTTTGCCAAAATCTGGGTCAGTTTGGGTCTTTCGACGGGTAACAATCTTTCTTTTCTTCTCTGAGGGGAGTCTACCCATACTATTCCTCAGACGGAATTTTTACCTTCTTTAGGGCCTTTTCAATCTCTTTACCTGAAGCGCCCTCCTTGATATCCACGGTTACATCAAGGGGGTCCAGATGCCTGATATTGCACCTTCGCCGCCTGACCAGGGGAGACTCCACCACGACAAAGTTTTTATCTACTTTTTCTACTACAACGCAGGTTTTTCCGATTTCCCTTCCAGAAAGTTTTATGCAGACTCTTCCCACTTCCATGTTATCACCTCAAAATTGATATGGTTTTCTCTATTATCTCTATTACTTCTTTCGCATTAAAAAGGTCGGTGTTTATTACAATGTCATAAGGCGCAAGGTCGCGAAGATTGATATCATATAGGTTCTTGTACCTCTTAAGTTCGCTGTCGCCCCTCATCCTTGCGTCCTCTAATGCGGCCTTATAGTCCTTGTTCTCTCTTTTGCTCACTCTTTTTGCCCTGCTCTCAAGGGGGGCCTTCAGCCAGACTTTTAAGTCTGCATCGATGAGAAGGCCGCTTAGGCGCCCGTCTATTACTGCATCTGGCGCCTTCTTTGCAAGAGCTATCTGGCGACTATCGAGCTCCTTGTCAAATTCTTGGTTTTCCTCCGCAATTAGAGAAAATTCCTCAACGGTAACGCCCCTCTCTTCTGCCATCTCCCGAAAGATTTCTCCTGCCGAGATGTGGACAAAATCAAATTTTTCTGCTATTGCTTTTGATACGGTGGTCTTTCCACTCCCAATGGGTCCGCCAACTGTGATTATCATCCTCACATTACATCCATTTTCAGTACCTTTTTTATAATGGAGGATGCAGGAAAGGAGCACAGGATATACCAGCCGAACCAGCCTAGCTCTGTGCCAAAAAATGGCATTTCAAATGGAAGAGTTACTAGATGGCCCTGGGCCTCAACAAAGTTCTGCAGATCAGCATACTGCCTCAGCCACCCGAATATGAGGATTATAGGCACCATCGTATACATCATGGGCTTCATGGACTTTGACATCATGGTGCTCTGAAGCCCCATCATTTCTTTAGAAATTTTGTTTAATTGCTTCGTGTCGTTTTTCTTTTTTGCAGTCTTTGTCTTTTCCTGGTACTTGGCCATCTTATCCTTTAGTTTTTTCATCTCATTTTGGTCGACTACCTTGGCCGTTATTACCACGATTATGAGGGACACAAATATAGATATAATCATTACCCCAAACAGCTTATTGAACAAATTATTAGAAGTAAGAAGAAATGGTATTCCCAGGACGAAATCGAGGGGAGTATACAAAGACACTTTCTCTAGTCCCCTAGCACAGATGCAAGTTCTTCTACAGCCAAATCAAGGCCCCCATCGTTGTTTTTTACCACCTTTACTGTAGCCCCACTGTAAACAGCATAGGACATCGCAGTTGCCTTGTTTATCATCTGGTGCTCGTCTATTTCTGACCTGGCTTCCTCATCTCTTTCCCTCGTAGTGTCCCTGGCCCTCCTCCCGGCAATATCCTTTGAATCTGCTTCAACTAGAATAATCTGGGAGGGCTTAAGTTCCTCAATGACCCATGAGGGCAGCCCGGGAAGGTAACCCTTCGGGGTTTTTATAGTGCAGTGGGTATCAACAATGATGGGAGAGCCCTTTGCCTTTTCTGCGATGCTCTTTGCTGCAAGCCTTTGAATGTCCTTTTGCACGTCTGGACTTTTTTTTCGCATATCGTCCCTGTGAGAAACAATTCCCTTTTTTTCTGCGACAGAAAACATCTCATCACCGTAATTTACGATTTTTAACGTTTCGCCAATCTTTTTTAGAGCTCCATTTAGAACAGTCGTTTTGCCGGCTCCAGGAGTTCCAGTAACTACTACAACTTTCATTTTATATCACCTTGGCATATCCTCACTTGTTAGTAATATTTAAGAGTTCCCTAAAAGGCCAAGCCATAGCCACCCGAAATTACATCCCGAGATCGCCCATAACCTTCCTCAGCATTGGATTTATCTCAAAGAGCTGCTCTTTTGCCATGCCCTCGTACATTTTGTAGATAATTCCCACGGAAAGAAGAACACCAGTGCCACCGCCAAGTGCGCCCGTAAGGTCGCCAAATGCGGCAAGGAGCCCTACTGTGGCCCCGCCAAGGATTGTTACGGCAGGAATATAGCGATCAAGCACCTTTTCGATTATTCTGATATCACCCCGAAACCCGGGAATTTTCATTCCACCCTGCTGGAGCTGCTTTGCGACGGTTTTGGAGTCCATACCGGCAGTTTCCACCCAGAATTTTGAAAATAAAATTGCAAGGAGTACCAACACTACAACGTAGACAACCGCGACAACTAGATTAAAATCCGGGCTGTAGATGGGTTGGGGTCTCTGCATATAATAGGCTACGCCACTTATCGGCCGATTTCCCGCAAACTGCCCGAGTATTGGGTACCCGGCCCGAACGAGCATGCTTGCCCATAGCTGGACATTTGCCATAAGAATGCTTGCGAATATTATGGGGATTACGCTGGCATAGATAAACTTGATGGGATATCTCCCTTTCGAACCACGAAACTTGCCGTAGGTAATTGGTATTTCCACACGCACCGATTCCACATACACGACAGCAGCAAATATAATGAGTGTACCAAAAATCGGCCACAGGAGATCAAACCGGGTCTGGTTGTTCAAGATAAAATAGAGAAAAGCAGGTATTCTCCCGGCAGGCACGAGTTCTCCAGTTAGCGCAGGAAGGGGGTTGAACGCACCTATTGCTATTGAAGAACACACACCGGCAACAATAAAGAGGCCAATCCCGCTTCCAAAGCCCCACTTGGAAACCACCTCATCCATGTATATAATCAAGATACCTCCAATCGTGAGTTGAGCAATTATCATCATCTGGAGGCCGGGGTCATTATTAAGCGCAGGGAGTGCGCCCATCATCACCATTACAGCGGCCTCAAAAATTGTAAAGCCGACTGCAAGGAGCTTTTGTGTTCCCATAAATATACGTCGGTCCCGGGGGTCGCTCATATTCAGGTCTATTAATTTTCCACCGGTAAGTATCTGCAAAATAATTGATGATGTGACAATCGGCCCTATGCCCAGAGAAATTACCGACCCAAAACCTCCCGCAATTATCGCCCTCATGTTTTCGAATATGTCGACGGCCTGAGGGTCCATGCCGTAGAGTGCGGTTTCTTTTAACAAAAAATATGCAAGGAGTATGAATCCTGTCCATTTTATACGTTCTTTAAAAGATAGCGCATACCTAGGTTTTTGAATCTCGGGAAGACGGGTAAGGATATGCTCGAACTTGTGCAAAAAGCTCATAAAGACAACTCACTCCGTACTTATTTCGATTGCTTCCCCACCGGATGCCTCAATCTTCTTTACGGCAGACTTAGAAAAACTATGTGCCCTTACGGAGAGTGGCCCAAATACCTTTCCCTTTCCCAATACTTTCTTAAAATTAAGCTTTGTTACATCGATTGAAATTCGCTCCTTAACTTTTTCTGCTAACCCTGCCTTAAGAAGCCTGTCGATATTCTCAGCTAAATTGCCAATATTTACTGCATTATACTCGTTCTTGATAGCTTTAGGGAGGTCAAAACCTCTCCTTCCAAAATGTAGTGGGTCATATTTAATTGTCCAGGTCCATTTCCCTTTGTGGAGGCCAGCCATTCCTACTCCCCCCCTGTTTCCAGCGCCACGATTCTTATTGTGGTGTCCGGCGCCACACGTCCTTGTCCCACGCTTTTTTCTAATCTTTCTGAATTTTGTTGGCATTTTTATCGCATCCTGTAAAGCAGTGGGCCTAGTTTATCCCTTCTCCCTAGAGCTCCGCCTTCAATAAAAGACCTCTTTATTCCGCCATGGCCCTTTCTGGGCGGATGTAACCTGAAAAATAGCTTTATGTTAGGAATGTCATCCAATTCAGCCTTAAAATTTATGAAAGATTTGGCAAAGTCTTCGATGGACTTAAATTCTGTTTTTTCCTTGACATATTCATCGGTAAGCCTGCTGCCGCCGACTAGTTCTCCTCTTTTACTTAAAACTAGTGATACATCTTTTTCCGAAACGGAGCCCCATGTAACGTAATCCTTTACCTTCCTTAGTGTACCCTGGTATGAGTCTCTATCGTCAATAATGGAGCAGAAATTTACCCTTGAAAGCCTCAGCATCCTTAGGGCA
Source organism: Hydrothermarchaeaceae archaeon (SeqCode) (assembly GCA_036446855.1). Lineage (GTDB taxonomy): Archaea > Hydrothermarchaeota > Hydrothermarchaeia > Hydrothermarchaeales > Hydrothermarchaeaceae > JAHJSX01. The sequence continues at coordinate 9,551 of JAZFTU010000162.1, forward strand.
TCCTTAATTTTTTTATTTACGCCGACAGGCCCGCGCACCCTGACAACAGCAATCCTGTTCATTCCAATTTTACCTCGCTCTCGTTTATCCTACCTGCAACAATGCCCCCTATCTCCTCGTAGTTTTTGTTTGTCTTCATAGTAGAAGTATTTTTAAGTGCATCAAATGTTGCGCTAGCCATGTTTATCGTGGTTTGTGTCTGCCCCCTTGTCTCCGACCATATATCCTTAATTCCTGCAAGTGAGATGATTTTTTTAGAAATCCCTCCTGCCACGATGCCAACTCCACTTGGAGCTGGGAGTAGCTTAACCCTTACGCTTCCTGTAGAGCCCTTGATTTTAAAGGGAACAGTGTGAGGTAGCCCGCAGCCGCATTCCCAGCTGCCGCAGCCTCTCCTAATTTCAATCATTTTTAATTTCGCATCCCTAATCCCTTTTCTTATTGCCGGACCAACCTCTTTTGCAGTCCCCTTACCTAGGCCCACGTAACCATTGTTATTGCCCACAACGACCGTGGCCCTAAACCGCACCCTTCTCCCGGATTTGTGCATTCTCTGGACAAGATTTATGTCCAAAACTTCTTCTACTGTGTCCGGGAGCAGAAAATCAATGATTTCGTATTCCATGATAGGAAGACCGGAATTAAACATATCTGCCATGTTAGATATTTTGCCATCCTTTATCATCCCTCCAAGCCGGGTTTTTGGCGTCCAGTCATCGATATCGTCTTTCACTTGTTTATCCTCCTTTTATCTTCGAAACCACAGAATTAAAGTGCTTTGGTAAGTCGGAAGGGTCTAGTCCTCTCTCAAAGTACTTTGAAAACCTCTTTTTCTTATCCTTAAGGCTACTCGCATAACTTGCGACATGCTCTCCTCTTATGCGCTTTTCGTCAGGTAAAATCTTTTTATCACAAGGTACATTTAAATCGGAGTCTAAAACTCCCTTTAGAGCGGCAAAAATACTTGGGCTTTTCAGTGAGAGTCCCATATCCAAGATGGCCCTCTTTGTACCTTTCTTTTTAGCATTTATGCCACACATAAGTCCCGTAAGGTAGGCGGCTGAGGTGTTGGATGTGCTGCCTTTCCAATCAAATTTATTTAGGTTTTTGGAGTGCGCCGAGGCAATTACGATATCGCCCTCGGTTTTGTACTCGATTATCTGGACTAACATATGGCGGGAAGTGCGCCTGATGACGACCCTGGGCACTCCTGAAAGCAAGAGCTTTAGCCTTTTTCTATAGTCGGTTTTATTTTCCCTGCGCCTTCTTGGGGCCACCCTGTATCTTGCACTCGTCGCCATTTACTTTTTCACTACTCCAGTTTTTTTCTTAGATTTCTTGGTAGTTTTTTTCTGAGCTTTACCTTTCGACGGTTTTTTTATCTGGACTACCTTCTTTTCTGGTTTTTGTAACTTTTTAATCTTTTTTTCAGGCTTTTTGGGTTCTTCGGTTGTAAGCTTCTTATCTTTTAAATATGAATTTAGATGGGCCTGACTTTTGAAAATGCCTCCTTTTGAGAGGCCATAAAGCTTACGATAGGTGATACTATCAATCTTTTTTGAGTCTCTTAGCTCCTTGAGCGTTTTTCTTATTGGCCTTATCGTCGAAATCCACCTGCGTTTTTTTGGAAACCTGGCGCCCTTTGCGCCCTTTCTGGTACCCTGGCCAGACCTTCTGCCCTTTTTCTCCTGGCCCTTTCTGAAGTTTGCTCTTCCCCTGCTTGTGCCTTTTTTTTGTCTTGCCTGGATTATCTTATCATTAATAAGGCCCCTTATATCGGCCCTTGTTACTGCCTCTTCTACGCCTCCCAGCTCCTCATTATCGAACCAAACGCGATTTTTCCCTACCTTCAAAATCGAGGCCGCCATCCTGCGCTGTGTGGTAAGTTTCAACTTTTCACCTCTGTATTCTCCTTATTTTTTGACGGATTTGTGATTCGGGGGTTCAAAACTTTTAGTTTCAACTCTTTGATTTTTTTCAGAAGCAAAAGCCTTTTTCTTCCACCCAGTTTTCCTGATATCCTTACTGCCTGTCTTTTTCTATCGAGATTTTCTAGTTCGGTTAAGTTTGAAACAAGTACATCCTGGTAACCTGAGGGGTGGAGACCGCGAGTTTTCTTTTTAAATCCTATAAGTGGCCGACCCAATTTTCCGCCGATATACTTCCTCACCTTACTGTGCTTGCCCCTTGGCCTTCTCCACGTATCACCAAGTTTTTTGTATCTGAAATATTCAATACGCTTAAATTTCATATACCAACACCATTCCTCTCAATAAGATATATGCCATCCTGAAATACCCGGGGGTCTTTATTTTTGACCTTTGTAAGTTGTTCCAGGTTAGCTGCTGTCTGTCCCACTTCCTCTATATTGTTACCAGAAATTGTTATTTCCACTCCTTGAACTTTGATCTCACAGCTTCCCACTATCCGGGTCTTACGGGGAATCTTTTCACCCAGATAATTTTCTACAGTTATCCCGCCCTGCTGAACCTTTACGCTCATCGGAAAGTGAGAGTATATAACTTTCATTTTGTATTCATAGCCATCCTTTACACCATTTGTCATATTTTTTATATGGGCCGCATACGTCCCTAAAATTGCACCAATCCGTTTCTTGGGGTTTTCAGCCGATATTACAACTTCATTTGTTTCCGCATTTATAGTGACTCCAGGGTATTTCAGAGTCTTTTTTATCTCGCCTTTGGGTCCTTTAACTATTACGTCGCCTCCTTCAAAAGACACTTCGACACCTTCTGGCACAGGTACTCTCTTTTCGACTGTCGTCATGATACGCCTCTAGTACACATATGCAAGGAGTTTTCCACCAACTCCTTTCTCTGTTGCTGTTTTATGGTCCATTACCCCTAGAGAAGTTGTAAGCACTAAAATGCCAAATTCTCTTGCCGGTAAAAACCTTTTCTCAAATTTTTCAAATTCATTTTTTCCAAGATTGAATCGGGGCCTGATGACACCGCAATCGTTCATTTTACCTAGAAGTTGAATTTTGAATTTCCCTGATCTGCCGTCATCGATGAACTCAAACTCTCCGATGTACCCATGCTCGTTCATAACTCTGAGAACATTTGAGAAAAGGTTTTTACCGGCAAGA
>JAZFTU010000163.1:0-3113 GCA_036446855.1 Hydrothermarchaeaceae archaeon (SeqCode)
CCTTGTGGGCTACCCGACATTTGCCACCCAGAATATCACAACTGTGCTTTCCGGGGTAAACTATACCTCCGTTTACACCTACATAAACGGCTCGTGGCACTGGTCCACGAAATTCTTTAACCCCTTAACAACGATGGCAATAGACCGGGGGTATTGGATAAACATGAATTCGCCCGACACCCTTGAACTCAACGGAACCGTGCCGTCTTTGACCACAATCGATGTGAACGTATTGGACGGGGCGGGATGGAACCTTGTGGGCTATCCAACCTTTGCTACCCAGAATATCACAACCGTGCTCTCCGGGGTAAACTACACATCTGTATACACCTACATAAACGGCTCCTGGCACTGGTCCACGAAATTCTTTAATCCCTTAACAGAGATGACGACCGGGCAGGGGTATTGGATTAGGGTGAATGAGGCGGGGAGCTTTATTGTATAATCTATCTCGTATGATATTTTCTTACAATAAGGTTTTTTAAAGAACTACCTCAAGTTATACCATGGCCCCCCGATACCGGATTTTGGTTTCTATTCTTTTTTTGGGCCTTCTATCATATCTCTTATCAAGACTAGATTTGGACTCGGTATACAATAATATCGTCAAATCAAATAAGATATTTTTGACACTAGGTGTTATGTTTTTTATTTCTGGCGTTCAGATTAAGATTTTAAAATTCTCATTGATATCCCGGTATTATTCCTATCCGCTTTCCTTCAAGCAGGCAGCATTAATAGAGATGGTGGGGATTTCTTTTGCCACGCTCACTCCGGGGAGGATTGGGGAGGGTTCGAAGGCCATATTGATGAACAAGCATCTTAAGATGCCTATGTCCACGTCTTTTAGCATCATCGTTCTTGAGCGCCTTATCGATATACTAATCCTGAGCGGCGGGGCATTTCTTTTGACCTTTTATCTGGCAAAAAATATGGTACTTTTGACAAGCGTGCTCTTTTTAGTTCTTGTTATTGCCCTCATTTTGTTCTTACGTTTTTCAAGCGTATTTATTCGCATTGTTCCGGAAAGGTTCAGGAAATTTTTCGATGTCAAGATAAAAAATGACAGGGCCCGGCTCATTTTGATATTTGCCGCAGCGCTTGTCGCCTGGACATTTGAGGCGGGATTTCAGTTCCTTGTGCTTCTATCTTTTGGTGTGCATATCCCGTTCTACATAGTTTTCGGGATAGTCTGCATCGGCACAATCGCGGTAATCTTCTCGTTCATGCCCGCAGGGATTGGGACCGTCGAGCTTTCGTATCTTTCACTGTACCCCCTCGCAGGAGTCCCGATGGAGGTTGCAGCATCTGTCCTATTGATATACCGCTTTTTTTCGGTGCTTCTCCCCTTCCTGTTTGCGGTGCTGATTTTAAATTATTATAAGCTCTCTATAAGCGAAGTAAAGCGCGAAATGGGGAGGTAGCCCGTGTATACTGTCCTTGTCCCGGTCTATAACGAGGAGGAGATACTCGTTCAGAACACCGAAAGGCTGGCGCAGTACCTGGACGGTTTAAACCGGCCCTATGAGATAATCATCTTAAGCAACGGGTCTACCGATGCAACTGAACCCAAGGGAAGGGGCCTTGGGATTAAGAGCGTGAGATTTTTTGCAATTCCCGAAAGGGGTGTAGGCATTGCCTTCAAAAAGGGCGTAAGCGAGGCCAGGGGGGATTACATCATCTCGATAGACATAGACCTTACAACCGACTTAAAGTTCATACCTGAGGCCCTAAAGCTCCTCGAAGGCCATCATATAGTCATAGGCTCAAAAAAGGTTGGGAGGGAGAAAAGGTCCCTTCTCCGGGTGCTTTTGAGCGGCGGCTACATATTCCTCGTAAAAATCCTTCTTGGGATGGACTACCTGGACTATTCTATCGGGGCAAAGGCATACAGGAAGGGCGAGGTTGTAGAGGCACTGGAGGCACTGGACCGGGGATCGTCCTACGTGATTGAAATAATATATCGCGCAAGGGCGATGAAAAAGAAAATTATAGAGATACCCGTGTTTTGCGAGGACTCAAGGAAGAGCAAGTTCAACCTCGCATCCGAGGTCCTCCACCGGTTTAAAAACCTCTTAAGGCTGTTCTTTCGGGCCAGGATAAAAGGAATGGTTAAGTGAGGCCGAATCGAGGCGGGCTTCCTAACCTACCTCAACCTCTCCAGCGCCCAGTCGTAAAGCTCCACCGTCATCCTAAAATCGCTCTTGGATAATCTTTTAACGATATCTACCGCTTCCTTATTCGAAATCTTATTACTTTCACAGGCAAAGACGATAAGGCCAATTGTGCCAGTGTAGGGTATCCCCTCTCCCTCAGAAATAGCCCTCGCCTCAACTTCATCCAGGATGAGTAATACGTTTTTTCTCCCCTTAGCGTAGCTTAAAATGCTTCTCTCCCCGCTGCCTATCCCTTCAATCTTCCTGTAGCGTGTCGTCCCAGCTTTCAGAACCTTTATCCACCCGCCCATCCCTTCCTTTATTTTTCCAACCTCGGGAAAATCCCCGGAGGTTATCTCCTTTTTGACCTCTTTTGTGACCCAGACCTCGCCAAATGTTTTCTTCAAAAGGTCAAGGGAGTCCGTCTTTGCGAGGGCGATAATGGTGGAAGAGTCAGGGAGAACCTGCATGATTTCTCAATCGCTCCAGGTCCCTTTCTGCCTCTTTTGAGGGATAGCGAATGAAAGGTATCCCCTTCCCGGAGGCATATTCTGCAAATTCTGCTATGGACATTTCGGAAGCTAGAGCTGCCCTGCACAGGGTTATTTTATTCTCGATATATTCTTTAAGTGCCATCTCAGCCTTTATGCGGCCTATCCCCTCTTTTAGGGCTTTTCTTATGACCTCTGACCGTGTGCTTCCCAGCTTGTCTCCCAGCTGGTCTATTTCTTTTATCGATTTTGGGGGCAGTCTGACCTGCACGTTGCTCATTACATATAATTACAAATCATTACATTTAAAATTTTCGCTGTAATTAGTTTACTTCTCGTGACCTGTTTTTAATTAAGCCCCTCCAAGCATTCCTCCTTTACCTTCGGGTCGGAAATTTTGGTGCTGCACAGGTTATAGTCGCCTGTTGCGATGCCGATTTTCTTGAAGCACTCGTCCCTTGCCCCC
>JAZFTU010000164.1:0-5964 GCA_036446855.1 Hydrothermarchaeaceae archaeon (SeqCode)
TTTTCCCAACACTGTACTACAACCTCGAAAACGATACTTAAATAGTTTTTTGTTTTACCGGACTTGCACAATAAAGAATTTCAACTCGCCCCGTCACCAATGACTGGCAGCTTGACTGTGAAAGTCGTGCCCTTGCCTTCCCTGCTTTTGACCTCTATTCTTCCTTTATGCGTATCCAAAATACCCTCTGCAATCGCAAGGCCGAGGCCAGTCCCTTTAGTTTTCGTTGTAAACAGGGGCTCAAATATCTTTTCTAGATTTTCCTTTTGTATGCCTTTCCCGGTGTCGCTAACCTCTGCCTTGACAAATCCATTTTCAGTCCCGGTAATTATCTTCAAAGTGCCTCCATCAGGCATGGCCTGAGCTGCATTTGAAAAGAGATTTAGGAATACCTGCCTAATCTGGTCATGGTCGATAATTATCTTGGGCAGGTCAGAATCAAACCGGGTCTTGACTTTGACGTGATCGGGGAGGCCTGCTTCTTTCAGCGCATCCTTGACTATGCCGTTCAGACTCCCTTTCACAAGTGCTGGAGACTTTCCCTTGGAAAAGTCCAGGAGGTCTGATATTATCACGTTTGTCCTAAGTACCTCACTTTGCAGGATGTCAAGGTGCCGTCTCACCTTCTCATCCGCACCCTCAAGCTTCATCTTCAGGTAATATGCAGAGTTCCCGATAACCCCCAGGGGATTACGTATTTCGTGGGCAATGCTCCCTGAAAGCTGGCCCAGCGTGGCGAGCTTTTCCTTTCTGATAAGCTCTTCAGATGCCAGGGCAAGTTCATGCGTTCGCTCCTCCACCCTCTCCTCAAGATGCTCATTTAGCGCGAGCAGCTCCTCTTCTGCCCGCTTGCGCTCTGTGATGTCTCGAATGATGACTATTACCCTAGTAACCTTGTCGTGTTCTTTAAGAAAGGTGGCTGTGATTTCTGCAGGGAACTCCTCCCCTTTTTTTCTTTTCATGACCTCCACAGTGTTCAAGACGCTTTCGTTTTGTTCTATTGCCTTCTTAAGCACCCTTCCAGCGGAAAGATAATCCTTTCTTCCTGTAAAAAGCATCTCTGTGCTCTTTCCTATGCACTCCTCAGGCGTATATCCAAAGACTGCCTCTACAGAGCGGTTGGCGTGGTCAATTATCCTTTCGGGGAATTTTACGGAAAAAACCGGGTCTCCGAGGGTATTGTGCAGTTTTTCAAGGTAATCCCTGCCTCTTTCGAGTTCCTCTTCCATCAGCTTGCGCTCTGTAATGTCACGGGCTACGACGATGGCGCTTTCCACGTTGCCACGCTCTCCGACGGGACCCATGTGGGTGGAGTACCAGCGCATCTCCCTCTGTGCATCCCCCCCAGGGGTTTCTACGACTTGAGCCTCGGCTGTCTCGAACACCTTTGACAGTGCATGCTTGTACGTCGTAATGTAGTCCTCTTGGACCCATGAGAATGCCGAAGACCCCACTACCTTCTCCGCGTATTCCTCACTCACCTTGTTAATGAAATGTATGGTCCCGTCGCGACTGACCTGTAAAACGAAGTCGGGGGCATTTTCGCTGAAAGACCTGAATCGTTCCTCGCTCTCACGCAGCGATTCCTCTGCACGCTTTTGCTCTGTAATGTCCCTTAAAATGGCGAGAATGCGTTTTTCGCCCTTAAAATCTATCAGCGTTCCTTTGACATCGACGTTAATTTCCTTCCCGTCCTTTCGGACGTCCACTGATTCTTCCCTGAACTCGCCTTTTTCCTGGAGGTCTTTTTTAAATTTTTCGAATATATGTTTATAATCTGGATGAACCAATTCGGAAGCTTTTTTGTTTATCAGCTCTTCATGGGAATATCCATACATCTCCGATGCCTGGGGATTGGCCTCGACAATTTTCCCATCAAAGTCGAGGATAAAAATCCCATCTGTCGCAGAATCGAATATGCCGCGGTACTGGGCCTCGCTCGCCCTAAGCGCCTTTTCCGCAAGCTTCCTTTCGCTTATCTCCCTGTTCAGCTCATCTCGGGAGGAAGTTACGGTTTTTAAATTTTTTGTCATTTTGTCAAACGCCCTTGAAAGGTCTCCCACCTCGTTGTCATCTTCTGTGCCCAACTTATAATCCAGGTTTCCATCGCCGATGATTTCTGTCCCCCTGTGAAGTCTTAAGACCGGATTTAATGCGCTCCTGTTTATCCAGCTTGAGTTTACCGCCAAAAGCACCGCCATAATAGCGATGAGGGTGATTGTCAGCAAATTGGCCCTGTGCTGTTCGGAAATCAGCCTTTGATCATGCAGATGTTCTAATTGAGTGGCATCAGAAACCATGTCCGTTGTCTTCACCATCACCTGGCTTGCCAGTGTGTGCTCAAGCTCCCAGGTATCAGAAATCTCTTCCCTACTTCCGTCTCCCGTTTTAATTGTTGCCAGCTGGGAAAAGAGGAATTTGGTTTCTCTGTAGCTTAGGAGCATGTGCTCCAAAATTTTTTGTCCATTTGGGTCGTTTTGATGGTATACAGACTCATGCTCCTCTATGAGTATTCCAATATATTCGTATTTTGATTCCCACATGTCTTCAGGCTGAACTCCATGCAAGGACACATAATTATGTGTCAGGATAGTAAGGTCTGTTGCTTCTTGAAGAATCAGGGTGGAGGAAAGGAATCGCGCCTCATGGCGATTCACGCTCTGTGATGTTATAAAAAGAGTGGCACCAACAAGGATAAGCGCGATTAGGGGCAATGCTGCATTTAATCTGAGCGCTGTTTTAATTTTTATGTCAATTCCACCTTTGTATCGTGATTTTCCTAATTAAGATAAATATTTCCCCCGCGTCCAAGAGACCAGGGGATTTTTTAAAATTTTCTGAAATTAGCGATTTTTGATTCGGTTAATCGACTCGTCCATGCGCTTTCTGCTGTCTCTTAGGCGGCCCGTTATCTCTACCTGCAAAAGTGTCAAATCTTCCTCGGTGAGGCTTGATACATCAGTTCCCTCAATCTGCGAGATTGAAATTCCGCCCATAAATGAGGGCACTTGTCCGACTTTTACTTTTTCTACGCTCATATCCATATCATCCACTCCTTTTAGTTTTTGTTATTAGAACTATCTTCCATCTTCTAATGAGGGCTAACGGTCATTATATCCTTAGCGTAAGAAAAGGCGGCATCATGGCATTAAATAGCAATAGGCCCCCTCCCCCCGTCGGGACCAAATGTCCCGGTGTGTTGGAGGCCATCGCAATTGGAAAGTATAGGGGGGCAAAATCATGCCCCCTTAAGACTCTCCAGGGTGTTTCCGTTTTTCTCAATGCTCCTTCCAGGGTGATGGAAGAGAGTTAAGAATGGTCATTGCGAGCTGAGTCTTGTCCAGAGATGTTTCTGCATCAACTCCGAGTGTTCTTGCCATACGTGCGAGTTCGTCGCGGGTGTATTGGCTGGCGAGACTCTCTATATATTGGGTTTTTCTCAAGTTCATGGTGTTTTGCCCTCCTTACTATATTTTGGGTTTTCCTTTTGTCCTCTGGCAGTATATAGCACTGAGGGCATACATCAATATATCGTAAAATAAACAGCCACTATACCGGTAAAAAGGGTTACATACCGATAGATTGCTAATTAAAATAAACCCTCGCCTTCTCTGTCAGTCTCAAGACCTTAAATCTCCCAAGTTTTCTGTCCTCCAGTAGCTCGCGGTGCCGGAGCTTGTTGATGCGCTTTCTTGCGGTGGTCTGGGTTATCCCGAACTTTTGCTCCACATTCTTGTGAGAGGGTTTTTCCCCTATTCTGTTCTGTTCGTATACGAACTCCAGTATCTCATAGAGATCCTCTGGAAAATCCGGCTCGTGCTTAAGCTTCACTTCCAAAACTTCCTTGGCAAGAATCCGCAACTGTCTTTCGTCCAGGATGCCGGGGTCAACAGAGAGAATCAAAATTCCCTTGTTTATGAAGAACAATTCGCTCAGTTTCTGGACAAATTCCAGTGTTTCACTGAACCCGTTTTTCAATATGAGGTAGTCTAGGCGGTCGAGGAGTACTACCCTGTTCCTGTCGAGATAGTTTTCAATTGTCTTTTCTATCAATAGGAAATTTGGCGGGGTGGTCATGCTGTCATATCGCTTCTCGCTGAGCCATATTACCGGGACATCCACATCGAACGCATCCTTTACTTTGGTGGGGGGGGTTCGTGATATCACGAGCCCGTCAAAGCCGCATTCTAAAAGGTCTAAAAGGACACTCTTTGACTTTTCAGGCTCTGTTTCCTGCACAAGGTAGACGTTTCCCCTATCCACACGGTACTTCATCATTTTCTGCATGGCTGTATCGTCTGCTGCCTTTAAACCTGAAATGTCTGTGATTACCGAAAGCAGACCGGAAATTGCCCCTTCTTCATACATTGGCGTTGCGCTTATTATGACTGAAGTTTCCTTGCCGTCCTTGGATATCAGCACTGCTTCATACTTGCTTTTTTCCCCGGCGAGGTTTTTAGCGGTTTCCTTACCTACCTTCCTCTGGTAATCTGTTGCGATGAATCTTGACCAGGGCCTCCCTGAAATCTCGTCTTTTTCATATCCGAGCATCTCTGCCATCCGGGGGTTTGCAAAGGTTATGCGTCCTTCAGTATCTCCAACTATCACGCCCTCCTGAAGTTCCCGTAAAATCTTCTCGTTGAATTTTATAAGCTCCTTTATCTCCGCCTCAGCATTCTTGCGGTCCGTAATGTCCCTTATTATTGCGGTGAACACGGGAGAACCTGTTGCCTCAAGTGTCGAAAGGGAAAGCTCTATTGGTACTATGCTCCCATCCTTGCAAATGCCCTCCATCTCGGCAGTTTTTCCAACGAGACTTTGCTTATTGTTTCCCAGAAACTTTTGGATGCATCCGTTATGCGCATTTAAATACTTTTCCGGGATTAAAACGCCAATCTGCTTTCCTATTATCTCGCCATCGGAGTAGCCAAAAATCCTGGATGCCGCCTCGTTCCACTGGATTATCTTCCCTTCCGAATTAGAGGAAACGATGGCGTCGGTGGACGTCTCGACAAGCCCCTGGTAGCGCGAAAGTGACTCGCTTAGCTCCCGCTGGAGGCCCTGCTTTTCCAGGGCCTCATCAACCCGGTGTATCACCTCATCGATGACGAGGGGCTTTACAAAATAACCGCTCGCACCGTCGCCGAGGGCATCGACTGCATTTTGGAGGGTGGCATTGCCTGTTGCGATAATGCACACAATATCCGGATAAGCCTTTTTTAATTTCCTCAAAAGCTCTATTCCGCCCATGTCAGGGAGCTTTAAGTCTATTAATGCGACGTTGTACGCTGTTTTCCTGGCCTTATCTATGGCACTTTTGCCGGTGCCTGCCGTATCTATGCCGTATCCCTTCTCCCTGAATAAATCACTTAAGGTCTCCTGTATCAGGGGGTCATCGTCAATTATCAAAATTTTGGTTTCGGCTATTTTATTCCCCTCTCTTAACTAAGTTATTCCCTCTTCCCCCTGTAAGTCTTATCGACGATGGAGCAAATTTCTTCCATGTCCAGTGGCTTGTAGAGGCACTTACGCGCACCATTTTTTATCGCCTCTTCTATGAGGTCTTTGTCCTCATCTCGATTGTCGGCCATCATTATAGCCGTGATTCCCGGATTTGCAGTCTTTAATGCAAGAAATGTCTCAAGACCATCCAGAACCGGCATTTTTACCTGGATGAAGGCAATATCTATCGGTTCATCTCTTGCTATCATAATTGCATCTCCACCATTTTTGGCGCAGCTCACTGTGTGGTTTTTCTCTTCAAGGACGCCCTTTATACCATCGCAGGTATTTGAATCGCCATCTATGACTAAGGTGAGACATCCCTTTCCGACATTTCCGACAAATTCTATGACCTTATCGAGGTTCAGGGGCTTGTAAAATACGCCTACACAGCCTTCCTCCAGGCCATCTTTTACGAGGTCCAAAACAGAATAGGCCGTCATCAAAATCACCCTCGTAGAC
>JAZFTU010000165.1:0-3880 GCA_036446855.1 Hydrothermarchaeaceae archaeon (SeqCode)
AGTATCAGAGGGAGAAGAGCGCTTGCGGTGGTCATTATTAAGATATACAGCCCAGTCTCGCCTACGCCAAAGGCGTGCACAGACTCAAAAAAACCGCTTCTTGTAACCAGGGTTGCATATAGTACTAAAGTAAAAGACAGAGCGACCATAAGCGGGGAGAGGATTGTGTAGTTTGTCCTGTCTTTTTTGTGCTCTATTAGTGCGTGAAGGGCCCCGGTAAGAAGGAACCATGGCACAAGTGATGAAGTCTCAACCGGATCCCAGGACCAAAATCCCCCCCAGCCCAGAACCTTGTATGCCCAAAAACCTCCAACAGCTATCCCAAGGGTCAGAAATATCCAGGAAACCCGGCACCACATTATCACATCTTTTATCCACACCTTATGGAACTTTTCAGAAGAATCGGTGAGGGACTTGAAAAGATGTACAACCGCAAAGGCAAATGGAATTCCCATCGCTCCATAGGCTATGAAAATTACCGGCGGGTGCACCGCCATCCAGGGGTCGATGAGAAGGGGGTTTAAGCCGTTTCCATCCGGTGGAACAAAGGATTTTAAGAGGTCCGGATAAAGGTGGTATATAGTGTTAAACGGGGAATCTTTAATCGTAAGGCCGATGAAAAACACGCCAAGTGTCAGAAGCACTATTTGAGACTTTTTAATAAAGTCATTAACTTCCCTTCTTTCACTCAGCCACAGGCTTGACAGTCCTATGAATACCGCCCAAAATAAGAGGGTGCCCTGCTGGCCTGCAAGAACTCCCGAAAGCTTGTATAAAACAGGAAGGTCGCGGCTGGAGAAGGTCCAAACATAGTTTATGGTAAAGTTTGAGGTAAGAAAGTAGTAGGTGAGTAGCGACAGGTCAAAGACGAGAAGGCCACAGAAAATTCTGATGAGCCATTTTAGGGGGGTTTTAATATCTGTCCCCTTTCCAAACTGATTAATAATAAGCAAAATAACTGTAATAATGCCTGCCCCAAATGCCAAGCTTAGGGCTGCGTCACCTATGGCCATTTAACTCCCTGTCCTCGTAAAAGAGTTTTACCTGACTCAATGCCGAGAGAAAATCTTCTTTTGGGATATATCCTCCTATCCGGTAGATAACTTCCCCTTCCGGGGCAACAAATATCTCGGCAGGGGGATACGAAACATCGAAAGCGTTTGCATCTTTCTTGTTTACGTCCAAATCTACTGCAACAAGCACAAAGTCCTCCCTTAACATTTTGTTTACTTCAGGGTCAGGGAAAACGATTGTATGAAACTTTTCACAGAATTTGCACCATATTGCCCAGAAATAAACAAGCATGGGTTTATCCTGCTCTATTGCAGCCTTCTGCCCTGCTTCAAATGTGTTGTGCCATTTAAGCGAGGATATATACGTATAATTACTATCGCTTATTATTGGGGAGGCATTTACAGAGTAGTAGACAAACAGCAAAATAGTAATTGCAAGTAGGATGGTTATGGTTTTCCTCGGATTCATATTATACTATTTCCCCTTCATCCCTTTTTAATTTTTTTATAAATAAATTTATATGTCGATGATACCTTTCCCCCAGTTATTGCCGCAATGAAGATTGACGGGCGACCTGTTTTTTCAGCGCCTGAAAATTTTGCATTTAGCAAAATTTTGACGTTGGAGAGTGATGAGCCCTATGAGCACTGAGCGGTACTTTTTCAATAATTTTTCGACGATAACTTTATTTAAGTGGTCACCAGGGAAAAGGTGATATCATGGTAAGTGTGACGGAAAATGCTGCATTCGAAATAAAAAAGGTACTCTCAAAGGAAAATAAATCAGATTTCGGCCTCAGGATATCTATTACCGGCGCAGGCTGCATGGGCCCCGAGTATGGAATTGGCCTGGAACAAAAGCCAAAAGGAAGTGACGTCGTTTTTGAAAGCCACGGAATAAAGATTTTTGTGGGTGAAGATGTGGCAGCAGAGCTAAACGGGTCGATAATCGAGTGTAAAGAGACCCCCCAAGGCCCTAGTTTTGTCATAAACAATCCCAATGCACATTCCGGCTGTGGCGGTTCCTGTTGTTAATCCTACCCGAGAAGTACAATTGTGAGGGTATCTCTTAACCCGGGGGCATATCCCAGCACCATAATTGCAAAATACCAGAAGTATCCGCTTTCCAACCTTTTTATCACTGTAAGTACTATTGCAAGAACGATAATTTTAAGGGGGAATATTATCAGGGCGGTGCCGAGAAGCTGTATCAGGAAATTTTCAAATACGTGTTCTTCGAAGTATCCGAGATATTCCACTGCAAGAAAGGTTGCGCTTGCATCAAGCATGTGCGCCGGCACTATAAACCGTATTTCTTTCTTTGTGAACTTCATGGTCCTGAAGATAACTATAGTTACGGCAGATGAAAGCCCCGTTAGCACTATAATATAAATGAGATTTACGGGAGCTATGATATTCTGCAGAACGAGCGTAAGGAGGGGAACGAGGAGCACTGCACCAATAGAAAATAGGGATTTATGATACCCAATTCCCCGTGCCCGCTCCAGATATTTGGAAAGCGCGAGTGATGCGAGGGCCATAAAGAACGTCGTGAAAAATATTCCAGGTGTTATAAGAAAAAAAGACCTGGGCAGAACTTCAGCATCAACAAGAGAGCGAACAAGTGCGGCCATGCTGATAAAGGGCAGCATGCCAAATGCGAATCGCTCGCCAATGTCTATTTTAAGCTTTCTCAAGAGATTTTCTGCAAGTATTATCCCAACTCCCAGAAGAAGGCCGTATACTATCGTATTATATGTATTGTAGCCCTCCCCGGTATAGATAGGGTCAATGAAATATTTTTGAATGAAATCAATCATCGCATCTCGTCTGCCCCTTCGCCTAATTAATCTTGCTCCCCAAAAGATAAATTTATATTTTTTTGGCTTGTTACAAAGTGCAGTATGGACAGGTGCTTATTATGAAGGTTAGTGAACTTATGTATCCTCCAACACGGGTATCTCCCGGAACCTCTATGATTGAACTTGCAAAAATAATGAAGGAAGGAAACACGGGAGTTGTTCTGGTCGAACTTGACGGAGGGAACTATGGAATTGTAACAGAGAGGGACATTCTCTATAAAGTTGTGGCAGAGGATGCAGACTTTATAAAGACGAAGGCGAGGGACATAATGACCGAAAACATCCGCACCATCGGTCCAGATGATGATACTGCGAGGGCAAGTCAGCTTTTTAATACCCACAACATTAGAAGACTGCTCGTGACGGAGGGTGGTGCCATCAAAGGCATCGTTTCTAACAAGGATACTGCAAGGTGCAATATCTTCATCTACGACGAATATGTGCAAATGCTTTCTGAAAAGACAGACGAGAAACACACCGAAATTTTGCGGCAGAAGGCCTCTGAGATAATGCGCGAGGTAACGAGGGTAGATAGCGAAATATCAGTATTGAACGCTGCAAAAATGATGAAAGAACAACTTGTCGGGGAGGCAATAACAAGCATTGGGGAGGGATATGGCATAATAACCGAAAATGATGTCCTCTTCAAAGTTGTCGCAAACGGGTATCACCCTGGTGAGATTAAAGTAAAAGAGGTATGCACCCCGATTCACACGACGATAGACTCAAATAAAATGGTTCGGGATGCAAGCAGTCTTTTCAATGTCAGAAATATCAGGCGGCTTCCCGTAGTGGATGGGGGGAAGGTCACAGGGATAATCACTGAAAAGAATATATCAAAATACTGTGTTTTTGCCTACACTGAAACCATTAAAGCACTAGAAGAACTGGACCCGGAAAGTGCAAAATCTCTTTCAGAGTTTGATGACCATCGAATGGGCATATTTGTAAAAAGCAATATAAAATCAAAAAGCAAGGACTAATTGAGGCAAAAAACTGTTTTTT
>JAZFTU010000166.1:0-4299 GCA_036446855.1 Hydrothermarchaeaceae archaeon (SeqCode)
AGAAAGAAGTTCTAACGCTTTAATTTTTTTATTTTAGACTTGCCAGATGGCCGTTCATTCTAGTGCCAGATATCAAGAAAAGCTTAAATATCACGAATTTTGATGATAGTTCCATGAAATTATTGGAGGTAACTAAGTGAGTCTTGCGATTGTGGCGCCGATTGGAGGGATAGTGGCACTTGTGTTTTCATGGTATCTGACTAGCAAAATATTAAAACATGACCCGGGTAACGAGAAGATGCAGGAGGTATCAAATGCAATCAGGGAGGGAGCTATGGCCTATCTTAAAAGGCAGTACAAAGTGATAGCTATTTTCGTTGCCATAATGGCAGTTATTCTAGCGGTCGGGATACACCCCTATACCGCGCTTTCGTTTATTATCGGGGCATCCCTTTCTGCCCTGGCAGGTTTTATCGGGATGAACATTGCCACAAAGTCGAACAGCAGGACCGCACAGGGGGCAAGTGAAAGCCTGAATACAGGTCTTAGAGTCGCCTTTTCAAGTGGCGCGGTAATGGGCCTTACCGTCGTTGGCCTGGGACTTTTGGGGCTGAGCGCTACCTACTTTGGACTTTCATATATTTATGGAGGGGACTTAAAAGAGGTCACTCGAATTATAACCGGATTCGGACTAGGAGCAAGCTCTATCGCACTGTTTGCCAGGGTTGGCGGAGGGATATTTACCAAGGCGGCCGACGTCGGGGCAGACCTTGTGGGAAAGGTCGAGGCCGGAATTCCTGAAGACGACCCAAGGAATCCTGCAACGATTGCAGACAATGTCGGAGATAACGTCGGGGACGTTGCAGGCATGGGCGCGGACCTTTTCGAATCCTATGTCGGCTCAATGATAGCCACTATGGCACTGGGACTCATTGTGTATGGCACTGGAGGAGTCATCCTCCCCTTGGCCATTGCAGCAGTTGGCATACTCGCCTCGATAATCGGCACGTTTTTTGTCAAGACCGGCGATGATAAAGCAGACCAGGGCGCGCTCTTAAAGGCGCTCAGAAAGGGCGTATTCATCTCGGCGATACTCGTGGCAGTTTTTGCATACATCGTTGTCACGAACACCCTGGGCGTTATTGGCGTGTTCTATGCCATCCTGGTCGGACTTGCGGCAGGTATAATAATTGGACTCAGCACGGAGTATTACACCTCTGCTGAGTATTCGCCAACAAAATCGGTGGCAGAATCCTCGCAGACAGGCACAGGCACCCTGATTATAGCAGGGTTATCTGTAGGCATGAAAAGCACGGCAATTCCGATTATAACAATTTCCATTGCCATACTCCTTGCCTACAAATTCGCAGGACTCTATGGAATAGCGATATCTGCCGTCGGCATGCTGTCCACCCTGGGCATAACACTCGCCACGGACGCATATGGCCCTGTTGCAGACAATGCCGGAGGGATAGCAGAGATGGCACGCATGGAACCAGAGGTCAGGAGGCGTACGGACGCCCTGGACTCCCTGGGAAATACAACAGCGGCCACGGGCAAGGGTTTTGCAATAGGTTCTGCGGCACTTACGGCCCTTGCCTTGATTGTAGCTTACGTGAAAACGGTCGAGTCTCTTTCTGGAGAAACGCTTTTAATCAGCCTTATAGATCCGAGCGTGATTGCAGGCCTCTTTATAGGAGGTATGCTGCCGTTCCTTTTCAGCTCCATGACGATGAGCGCAGTAGGAAGAGCGGCTTTCGAGATAGTAGAAGAGGTCCGAAGGCAGTTTAGAGAAATTCCAGGCATTATGGACGGCACCGGAAAGCCGGATTACAGCAGATGCGTTGATATCAGCACAAAAGGCGCACAAAAAGAGATGATCATGCCCGGCATTTTAGCTATTGCATCGCCCGTTGCAATCGGCCTGATTTTGGGCCCCAATGCGCTTGGCGGAATGCTGGTAGGCGCAACGTGCGTTGGCTTCCTCCTTGCCGTTATGATGGCAAACACAGGCGGCTCATGGGACAATGCCAAAAAGTGGATAGAGGAGGGAAACCTCGGCGGAAAGGGCTCTGAGCAGCACAAATCGGCAGTGGTGGGGGATACGGTAGGGGACCCGTTCAAGGATACGTCGGGACCCTCGATAAACATTCTGATTAAACTCATGTCCATGGTGTCACTTGTATTTGCACCGCTGTTTGTCTAGGGGCTGGTGAAATGGTAACTGAAGCGCTTTCAAAAATCAAAAAGGCAGAAGAGGACTCCAAGAGCAGGATACAGAAGGCGAGAGATGATGCGAGCACACAAGTAGAGGATGCAAAATCAGAGGCTGCAAAAATTCAAGAGCAGGCCAAAAAGGATGCCGCCCAGACGGCCGAAGTTCTAATTTTAGACGCAATAAAAAAGGGGAAAAAGGAGGCAGAAAAATTAATCTCGGAAAGCAGAAAAGAGGTAGAGGGGATAAAAAAGCGTTCCGAGGGAAAAATCAAAGAGGCAAGCGAGCTCATCGTAAAAGGCGTTTTAGAATATCATGGAAAATATCGATAAAATCATAAAAAAAATTACCGAAAAGTCAGATTCCGAGGCAGATGAGATTTTAAAAGAGGCCAACACCAGAACAGACGGAATAATAAGTGAGGCCCAAAAAAAGGCATCTGAAATTAAAATGGAGATAGTGGAGAAGGGGGAAAGGGACTCAGAGAGAGAAAGGCAGAGGATAATTGCAAACGCAAAGCTCAAGTCAAGAAAGGAAAGACTTGAGGCAAAGGAAGACGTAATAAGAGAGGCGTTTGAAAGGGCTGAAGGCGAGCTTAAAAATGTCACCCAAAGCAAGGAATATCCATCTGTTTTGGCATCGCTTATCAAGGAAGCACAGGGGATTGTTGGGGGGGACGTAGAGGTACTGGTAAGAAAGGACGATTTGGGACTACTCACAAAGGAATACTTAAATAAATTATCAGATGATACAAAATCTCTTGTAGAGCTGTCGCAAGATTACATTGACACAGTGGGGGGGGCAATGGTAAGGTCAAAAGACGGCAATGTGGAAGTCAATAATACCATTGAAATGCGTATGGAGAGGATGAGAGGGGAGCTTAGGCCAAAGGTTGCACAGACTCTTTTTTCAGAGGTCTAGATGGACATAAGAAAAACTGCAAAAAAGATTAAAACCATGGAAGTGAGAGGGGCGGGGAATATTGCTAGAACGGCCGCACTTGCACTCAAAACTTATACGGCAGCATCTGAAGAAAAGACATCTGAAGAGTTTATTTTAGGACTTAGGAGCGCAGGGGATACTCTGATTTCTGCGAGGCCAACAGCTGTATCCCTGCCAAATGCAGTGAGGTTCATCCGAAGACGGGCAGAGGACTCCAAACTTTCGCCAGCGCAGCTGAAAGAGCATGCTGCTACTGCGGCAGATGAATTTATAAATGAATCAAAGGCTGCCGTAAAGACGATAGGGGAAATAGGTTCAAGAAGGATATCTGATGGGGACGTGATACTTACACACTGCAATTCGCAGGCTGCGCTTTCCGTAATAAAAACCGCGTATGGTCAGGGCAAGGATATTGAAGTATTTGCCACCGAGACAAGACCGAAAAAACAGGGGAATATCACGGTAAGAGACCTTGCCAAAGAGGGGATACCTGTGACATTGATAGTGGATTCTGCGGTGAGGGTTTTTATCAAGGACATAGACAAGGTTATAGTGGGAGCAGACAGCATTTCGGTCAACGGAGCTGTTGTAAATAAGATAGGCACCTCCCAGCTCGCGCTTGTCGCACACGAATCGAGAAAATTATTTTTTGTGGCCGCTGAAAGCTACAAGTTCCATCCCGCAACAGTTCTAGGTGAACTCATAGAAATCGAGGAGCGCAACTTAAAAGAGGTTGCTAATCCAGGTGATTTTAAGGGTGTAAAAATCAGGAACCCTGCATTCGACGTTACTCCCCCCGAATATGTAGACCTTATTATAACAGAGCGAGGTGTTATGCCTCCCCAGGCCGCAATCATGCTGATAAAAGAATTATTCGGCTGATTTTCTTTTGGCGTCTCTAATCCGCCTTTCTATTTCGGCAATAAGATTGATTGCCTGTGAATTGAGTGCCCCTGCCCTTTCCTTGAAATTGTAGAGTTCATCCAAAGAGGCCCTGTCCATTCCTTCAATTATTTTTGTCTTAAGTTTGTCTACCTCGGTTTCCTGGGCCTCTATCTTGGCCAATATCTTTTCCATATCCTCTCCGGAATCAGTGCTTGATTCTCCTATAATTTTTGCAAGTGAAATGAATGAATCAACCTTTGGAGTTGCTTTGTTGAAATGATTTAGGTAGATTTCTTTTAACTGCTCAGGCGTTTTAA
>JAZFTU010000167.1:0-9102 GCA_036446855.1 Hydrothermarchaeaceae archaeon (SeqCode)
GCTATAGGCCTCTTATTTGGCACCGGATTGGCAAAAGGAATAGAAGTAGTAGCACATCAAAGCGGATTCAGAATATTGCAGGCATCGATTACACCCCAATTGATCCTGTTCTGTTTGGTAATTTCATTCGTGATTGGATGCATCTCCGGCGTGTTTCCTGCAAGGCAAGCGGCGAAACTGAACCCAGTGGATGCATTACGATATGGATAAACCCTCAAATATATAAGAAGCCAGTGAAGAAACAAAAGTTAGGTGATGAAAATTGAGGGAAATCCAGCTATCAGAGGAGAACTTCAGAAGGCTCATAAAGCATAAAAACCACTGGTCATTTCAAAATGGCCAGGTAACAAACCCCAAGGTTCAAAAGGTACTTGGCGAGCTTAAAAGCAAGGTATTCGGTTACGGCGCCGCTGCATCTAATGAGGAGATAGAGCGCATCTCACACCAAAAGTCCAGGGATCAGCTGGAGGACGAGATGGAACGGTTTTCAAGAGTGCTTGATGGGCTCCTGGTATCGGGATATGATTTTGATCCGAGCTACACTATAGACGACCACATAAAAAAGATGATTGAGTCCATAGACGAAGGATTTTAAATGGTTCTGGAAAAACTTGGGGATGCAATGACGGGGGTTATAAGGAGGATAACTCTTGCGACCCTTGTAGATAAAGGGCTTGTAAAAGAGGTCGTAAAGGACATCCAGCGGGCACTGCTCAGCGCAGACGTCAATGTGAAACTTGTGATGGACCTTTCCAGGAAGATTGAGGATAGGGCCCTAAACGAAAAGCCAGGGGGAGGCACTTCAAGAAAAGAGCACACGGTACGCATTGTCTACGAGGAGCTTGTAAATCTCCTGGGAACAAAGCAGGAGTTTAAGGCAGAAAAGGGGAGAGTAATGCTCGTGGGGCTCCAGGGTTCGGGGAAGACTACATCGACCGTAAAAATTGCCAAATTTTACAAGGGGCGGGGACTCAAGCCGTTTATCATTGCGGCCGACACATACCGGCCTGCTGCATATGAGCAGATAGTCCAGCTTTCCGAGCCGCTTGGAATAAGCGTCTATGGCGACCCAAAAAACAAAGACCCGATATCAATTATAAAAAGGGGGCTAAACGAGGCCGGGAAAGGAGATTTAATAATACTGGACACGGCAGGAAGGCACAGGTCTGAAAAAGAGCTGTTTTCAGAAATGAAGGAGATTTCAAAAGTCTTCAGCCCAGATGAAAAGCTTCTTGTGATAGATTCTACCATGGGCCAGCAGGCAGGCAGGCAGGCGACTGCATTTCATGATGCAATAAAAATTACCGGCGTCGTCTTGACAAAACTCGACGGCTCTGCAAGAGGGGGAGGCGCCCTTTCGGCAGTTGCCGTGTCAGATTCTTCAATAAAATTCATCGGCACAGGGGAGAAAGTATCGGACTTTGAGGTGTTTGACCCAGATAGATTCATATCAAGACTAATCGGCATGGGGGATATTGCCTCCCTTATGGAGAAGATGAAAGATACGATGGACGAGGAAAAGGTAAAGGACGCATTAAAGGGAGATTTTACACTGCATGATTTGAAGACGCAGATGGATGCAATATCAAAAATGGGGCCGCTAGGGAGCGTGATAAAGATGATTCCTGGACTTGGGGGATTAGATTTGCCGAAGGGGGAGATTGGGGTCACTGAAAAAAAGATGGGGAAGTTTACGGTTATGATGGACTCTATGACAAAAAAAGAGATGGCAAATCCCAAGATAATTAACTCTTTTCGGATTAAAAGGATTTCCAGGGGTTCAGGGACCATACCCGAGGACGTAAAAGAGCTACTGAAATATTATAATGTGATGAAAAGGACGCTTAAGAGATTTAAAAAGGGGATGCCAAAAGATTTTGCAAAGATGATGCGGGGCATGAGATGAATTTTTTCCCTCCCCTATAGCAAAAGTATTTATATTGCTCTGAATCATGCAATTACTGAATGTTGGGATAGCTATGGGTAGGTCAAAAGGTTTCAAAAGTGGAACTCGCTACAAGCTTAAGCGAGATATCCGGGCCAAAGGTAAACTGTCAATTTCTAAGGCCCTTCAGAAGTTTAATCCAGGCGAAAAGGTACACATAGTAATCAACTCTGCCGTACAGAAGGGGATGCCACACCCCAGATTTCACGGGAAGACTGGCACCGTAATAGAAAGAAGAGGCCGTGCGCATCTTGTTGAAATAACAGAAAACAATGCAAAAAAGATTGTTATCTGTGCGCCATCCCATCTGGATTTACAGAGGCCAGCGAAATGATATCTAGGGCCGTATTGGAAGGAAAGCCTATCGGCATCTCGGAGGCAAAAAAGGTTCTGGATGCCCTTTCAAAATCCGGAGTAGAGTTAAATTACGATCAACGGATTGCAATGGACTATCTGTCAAAATTCACAAGAATTAGCGTAAAAAAGTCACAAAAGCTCATAGATGGTATGTTGAAACTAAACTCGAAGATAAAACCAGAACTTGCCGTAAAAATAGCTGACCTTCTGCCCAAAGATGAAGATGACGTTCGGGCGATTTTTGCCAAAGAAAGGTTTACCCTCACAAAAGAGGAAATAGTAGCAATTTTGGAGTTAATACCTAAGTAAAGGAGGGCGATGCTCTGTGGGCATGGAGGAATATGCAGTTGTTTTAGATTACTTACCTCAGGGACGCCAGACGGGGGATAAGCCAGCATATAAAAGAGAGCCCGTGGCATACGCAATAGGAGAAGAATTTCTGACATTTATAGAGCTGGTTCCAAAGAGAGGTATAGAGCTTACGCCGCATGAAAAGGTGTACATAGGAAAAGAAGACAGGGACAAGATTGAGTACATCAAAAAGAGGGTAGAATATGACGATTTGACGTCTGCTGCAAAATCTGAACTCCCCTATGCCGTAGATGAGATTGTAGCAAAAAACGAGGCACAGTTTGTTGAATTTTTTAACGAATCACAGGGCGTAAGTACAAGGCTCCACAGGCTTGAGCTTCTCCCAGGTATCGGGAAAAAGCTTATGTGGGAGATTATAGAAGAGAGACGAAATAAATTCACATCCTTCGAAGACATTTCCCGAAGGATAAAGTCACTTCCTGACCCAAGAAAATTGATAGTAAAGAGGATAATCTTAGAGCTTGAGGGTGGGGACAGGAGGCTCGGGAAGGGAAAATACAAGTTATTTGTAAGTCCCCCGCCGGTGAGGGGACGTAGGTGAGCCTCCTTAGGGACACAAAACTTCTTTTAAAACGGCACGAAATAAAACTGAACCGGCGGCTGGGGCAAAATTTTATCGTAGATGGGGAAGTGCTAAACAGGGAGATATCCCATGCAGGGATAAAAATATCTGATACGGTTTTGGAAATCGGACCGGGGATTGGTACTCTCACAGAGCGTCTTATCGAGTGTGCGGGAAAGGTGTACGTAGTGGAAATGGATGCCCGTATGATAGAGGTTCTCAAAAGCAGGTTCAAAGACCGGGTGAAAATCATCGAGGGTGATTTTTTGAAAGTGGATCTTCCAAAATTTGACAAGACAATTTCCAATATTCCCTACTCCATATCGTCGCCCTTAACGTTTCGCCTTCTCTCACGAAAATTTAAAACTGCCGTCCTCACATACCAAAAAGAATTTGCAGAAAGGATGGTGGCAAAACCGGGTGAAAAGTCCTACTCCCGCCTTTCTGTTGCGACATATTATTGGGCCACGGCAGAGATTATGGAGGTTTTGCCACCCGAATCCTTTTACCCGATGCCCCGGGTAGACTCGGCAATCGTAAGGCTGACACCAAAGAAGAAGAGGCCATTTGAGGTAAGCGAAAAGCTCTTTTTTTCCCTTATTAGGGGGCTCTTTTCACACAAGAAAAAGATACTTAAAAAGGCCCTGTTTTTTTCGCTTTCCGATGTTTTCGGCATTAAAAGCAAGAGCAGAAGATTGGAGATTTTAGGAACTCTCCCTGATGAGATTGGCGAAAGGCGAGTATTTACCTTGAGCCCGGAGGAGCTATCAGAACTATCTCTCATGCTGGAGGAAAAACTATGATTTACAAAGGCGTGAGACTCAATTTCTGTCCTAGCGTATACCCTCCAAGTGATGATTCGTACCTGCTTGCAGACAACATCCAAACAAAAGAAAGTGAAAAGGTGCTGGACATGGGTACAGGGTGTGGAATTCTGGGGATAATCGCGTCCAAAATGGGTGGGGACGTGACCTCTTCGGATATCAATGAAAAATCTCTCAAATGTACAAGAAAAAATGCGGAGTTGAACGGAGTGGAATTGGCCCTTGTAAAAAGCGACCTTTTCGATGGAATTAGAGGGAAGTATGATCTAATAATGTTCAACCCGCCGTATCTCCCTAAAGACCTGCTTGACCATGACGATGAACTAAAACTATCCTGGGAAGGAGGGGACACCGGAATAGAGGTTACAGATAGATTTTTAGAAGGACTTGGAGGACACCTTTCTGAGAGTGGGAAGGCCTTAATTATCCAATCGTCTCTGAGCATGCCTCCAAATGGGCCCTCGTTCAAAAGCTTCGGGCTAACAGGAAGGGCGATCGATGAAAAACCGCTATTTTTTGAGAAGCTTTATGTTTATATAGCAAAGAATTGTTGTTAAAACAGGGGAATTTAGACCAGGCAGTGATTTTAAAAGAGAAAATGATAGCAGGGTACATCAATAATATCCACAAAATGGCCGAAGGCGACCCGTATACTTTTGCGGTGTGGGTCCTTGTAATTATGGCAATTGAAGGGATTATCCTGGGATTTCTTGCAGAAAAAATCTTCATGCTCCTGGGCATTGAAATCGAGGAAAGTTCCCATCACTAGGGAGGGAATTTGGTGTATTTACCGATTTCTGGAACCGAGATTAGCGCTTGGCTACTTCTTGCCATGGGGTTTTTTGTAGGCGTTCTTGCAGGATTTTTCGGGATAGGTGGGGGATTTATAGTAACGCCGGCATTAAACATTTTTGGGCTCCCTATGGCCTACGCAATTGGAACAGACATCGCCCAAATCATGGGAAATTCTATTGTTGCTACCTTAAAGCATCGGAAAATGGGAAATGTGGATGTCAAACTTGGGGTTTTGATGTTTTTGGGAACAGGAATAGGCGTCAAGGTGGGGATGGAGTCGGTTATGTATCTTGAAGAAATTGGGGCCGTCGAAACTGTCATAAGGTATGTTTACATCGCCCTTTTAGGGAGCGTCGGCTGTTACATGCTTTTTGACTACATAAGATTTGCACGACAGCTTGGGCATGAGGAAGAAAAGGACATTGCAGAAAAATTGGGATCAGGCCTCTCACGCGTCATCCATAATATCCACATCCCGCCAATGATATCCCTCCCCACCTCTGGCATAAAATCAATTTCCATCTGGGCCATCCTTCTTGTGGGCTTTCTTACCGGATTTTTGGCAGGATTTATCGGAGTTGGAGGTGGTTTTATCAGAATGCCTGCAATGATTTATGCTATAGGGGTCCCTACGACCATCGCTATCGGAACCGATCTATTCGAGATTATTTTTTCGTCTGCAATAGGCGCATTCCTGTACGCAAAAGAAGGAAGAGTTGAAATTATGGCGGCCGTCGTGATGTTATTTGGCTCGGCTATCGGAGCACAATTCGGTACTCTTGCAACGAGGTACGTTAGAGGGATGAAGATAAGACTTTATTTTTCCGTAACAATCATCTTTGCTGCAATCTCCGTAATACTAAAACAGGTTTCTGTTACATATGAAATTGAAATCCTGAACACTGCAGCGGGATATCTTATAATGGCAGTTGCCGGGGCAATGACTTTGGTTATACTAATTAACCTTGTAAAGGGCATATCTGAGGAGAGGAAGCTTGCGCCCCAAGTTGAACGGAGATTTCAGGCGCTTATCGCTTCTTGCGACTCAAAGATATCATTTGTGGCAGTGAGGAGGGCCTGTGAGGTGATGAAAGGCGTGGATGCAAAAATTACTCTTGTTACGGTAGACGACCCAAAGCGCAAAGTTGACATTGAAAAAGCGCGCAGGTCAGCACTTGGGATTCTTAAAGAGCATAACATGGAGGCCGATTCTATCCTCCGGAAAGGGACCCCATGGAAAGAGATTTTAAAGGAATCAAAAAATCACAACTTTTTAATAATCGGGTCGCACGGGATAAAAGGCCTTACAGAAAACGTTCTTGGAAACAATGCCTCCAAAATAGTTGAGAGGACGAAGGTAACTACCCTTGTAGTAAGGGGTGATAAGAAATTTTCAAAAATCCTGGTAAACATAGACCTCCCAGGGTACCGTGACCATGTCCTCAAAGGCGCGGTCAGGGTGGCAAAGGCGACAGGCGCTTCACTGGAATTTTTGCATGTTCACTCTGTTCCAACGATGTATCCAATACGGGTCGGGAAGTTTAGCAGCGATGTTTTAAAGGAACACTATTCTGAAAAGGCAGAGGAATTGAATGGGATTATAGAAGCAGTGCAAGAGGAAGGCATTATGGCAACCGGCAAGATAAAGGAAGGGTTATATGAAGAGGAGATACTCCTTGAAGCGGAAGAAGGTGGATATGACCTGATTATTGTAGGCAGGTCAAAATGGAGCGGGCTACTTGCAAACCTCCTTGGAAGCCTATCGTCCCACATCGTAAAGGAATCTCCAGTATCGGTGCTAATCATGAAGGATTGAATTTGATAGACTTTATATGGTCAGGAATTTAACAAAACACATGGACGCCAGAACTTACAAGAAGATTTACAGCATGCTGGAGCCCTCAAATGTCAAGGCAATATCCAGGGATTTTTCCGTAGATGAGGGGGTTCTTTCAAACATCCTAAATCAAAAGCTTCAGAGGAGCGATAGGGCTCTTTATTACAAAGTGGTAAGCGATGGGGGCTCGCTTCTTGAAAGGTGGGAGAAGGGGGAATCATTCGTGTCCCTCTCAAAAGAGATGGGATTTTCCACGGTTTTGATGGCATTGATACTTCTCAAACGCCGTGGAATGGGCCGTAGAGAAATCCAAAAAATGCTCAAATGCCCCAAGATGGTAAAGGACAGGAGGCTCAGCGCAGAACTTTCAGAGGTCGTAAAAAATGACTTTATTTTTTCTCCAAATGCCCACTTATTGCAGAGAGAGAAGGCACGGATGGGCGAGGAATTCATAAGAGACTGGCTACTTGGGAAGAAAATTGATTTTCTGACAGAAAAGGAAATAAAAGAGCGTGGCGGAACAAAGACTCCAGACTTTCTTTTAGAAAATCCTCTAAAAATTGATGGCATAGGCATACGCTGGATAGACAGCAAAGGGCTTTTTGGAGACGAGTCAGAGCACAGACGCTTTTTAAAGAAGCAGTTTTTGGAATACATCGAACTTTTTGGGGCGGGAATGGTAGTATACTGGTACGGATTTGTAGACTCGGTTATAGAAAAGGAACGCAAGGTGCTGGTAAAAGACAATACGTACTTTGGGATTGATAATGCACTGGATATTCGATGACACCTCAACTTTCCTCGATGTCATAAAGAAAGCCGACAGAATCACCCGGAGGAATCATACTTATGTCACCCTGGAGAGGGCAATTCTCCTTTCATGGTGGTGTGATAAGGGCGACTGCAAGTTCTGCCACATGTCCTCCCAAAATATAAAAGACCCTAAACGCGCGAAAAGAAAACCCTGGAGCATTCTTGCCGAGGCCGAACTCATCGATAGGATTGGTTGGAACGTCGAGTTTCTTTCCGGTGGATATGGATCATATAGTTTTACAGAAATAACCGAGCTTGCCCGGATGATTGCCCATGTGACAAAAAGGCCCCAGTGGCTGAATGTAGGAGTTATAAATAAAAAAAATCTCAAATTCTCAGATGAAGTGGAGGGCATAATAGGTGCTGTGGAGACAGTAGGCAAGAATAGAAAACAGGTCTGCCCAAGTAAGCCACTCGGGCCGATAAAAAAGATGCTGGTAGATGGAAAGAAGACTGGTCTAAAAACTGGCATAACGATAGTGCTTGGACTTGGGGAGGAAACAGAAGATATTCCGGCCCTCATTGACCTCATATCAGAGCTTGACATCGATAAAATCACTATCTACTCCTTAAACCCCCATGATGGAACGGCCCTTGGAGGCATGCCCCCTCCCGCCTCAATTTACCAGGCAGGCGTAATAGCGCTCATAAGGATGAAGTTTCCGAAAATTCAGATAATCGGCGGTACTTGGATAGACCAGATGCCAAATATTGGACTTATGATCCTTTCTGGCGCTAACGGAATAACAAAATATCCCCTGTTCACCATGTTTGGAAACAGGCATGGAAAGAAGGTTGAAGATGAGATAAAATTCACAAACAGGAAGCTTTTGGGCACGTTCACAGATATAGACATTCTGACTGGAAAAAAGAAACTCGAAAAGGAAAGGGACCCAAAGGCCGTTTTTGGTTACGCGAGGCCA
Source organism: Hydrothermarchaeaceae archaeon (SeqCode) (assembly GCA_036446855.1). GTDB lineage: Archaea > Hydrothermarchaeota > Hydrothermarchaeia > Hydrothermarchaeales > Hydrothermarchaeaceae > JAHJSX01. Next base: position 8,429 of record JAZFTU010000167.1, read on the forward strand.
AAGATAACTAAAGACATAATGGAAAAGCTGGAAGGATTTGAAGATAGAAAGCAAGAGATGGTTGAGAGTTATATAAGGGGGGTGGAGAAATACCGGCGTTAGCCAGTTCAATTGTCCGCAGGTTTTTATATTTTGAAAGTCCTGTTTACTCGTGGGCAAATACCGAGTTTTCAAAACAGAGGAATTCGACAGGGATTATGGTAAATTGGACAGATCGGAACAGAAGCGTGTTGATAAAATTTTAAATCAATTGTTGGAAAAAGGCGGTGAAGTTGGAAAACCTCTTTCCGGACTTTCTTTTTTCAGGGAAAAGAAGTTTAGTGACAAGCGTTTATATTATATGGCCTACAGCAACGTTTTCATTGTTCTCGCTCTTGCGATAAGCGACAAAAAGGCACAACAAGCAACGATAAACCAGATACTCGCAAATCTGGCGGAATATCAACAGCACATATTTGAAACTTTAAGGAAGAGGAAGATTATTTAGGCTTCCATTCGGTAATTTTTCCATGTTTTACATCCTCAAGGCTTCTCTTTATCTTTTCTACCAGCTCCACGTCTATTTCTGCCTTCTTTTTAAGCTCTTCATACTCGCCTTTTGGTATGGTCACCATTCTCATACTATCTCTTGGTGGCCTTAACGTCTAAAAATTTGATAGGCCAACATCAGAAGC
>JAZFTU010000168.1:0-5094 GCA_036446855.1 Hydrothermarchaeaceae archaeon (SeqCode)
AGAATATCTTTTTTAACGGTTATATCAGCTATTATATTGACCCTTAGGTCATTCTTATCTATAACTTCGTGAAACCCCTCTACAGAAGTAATTTCTATGTCATTACCTAAACACGGACTAAAATCTGGTTTAATTTCGTAAGAATTGGCAGCACTGTAGAAAAATATTAATTGGAAAATTATCGCTAAACTCAATATAATTTTATTTGTAATAAACCTCCCACTCATGCTTATTATCTATGCAACGATATTAAAATAGCTTTCTAAATTTATTTCTCTAAGCGAAATCATAATCCATCGTTAAACTTCAAAAAATAAACATGTCACTCAAAATTGCGGTTGCGGGGAAAGGCGGGGCCGGTAAGACAACTCTGGCCGGGGGCCTTGCCCTCTACTTTTCCGAAAATAGCGAAGTTATTGCCGTGGACTCTGACCCGTCGATGAACCTGCATACGGCCCTAGGGCTTGAAAATCCCAGGCCCATAACCGAGCTAAAAGAGCTTATTTCCGAAAGAACGGTTGTTGCCGAGGGCATATACAATATAAATCCGAAGGTTGCAGACATTCCGGACTCCTATTCTGCGGCAAAAGGACGGTTAAAGCTCATCGTCATGGGCACGGTAGAGAAGGGCGGCGAGGGCTGCATGTGCCCGGAGAACACGTTCATAGGGGCTCTGCTCCGGCACCTGGTGCTAAAAAGGGACGAGGTATTGGTACTCGATACGGAGGCCGGAATCGAGCACTTTGGCAGAAAAACGGCTGAAGGAGTTGACGTCATGCTTATCCTGTGCGAGCCGAGCGTAAAGGCCATTGAAACCGCCAGACGAATCTACAAGCTGGCAAAGGATATCGGGATAAAACGGATTTACGGGATTGCAAACAAGGTGTCCTCAGAAGAGCAGATGGAATTCATAAAAGAGGGACTTCCCTTCGAGGTTTTATCAGTAATTCCATTTGATGACGAGGTTATTAATGCCGATATGCTAGGAAAACCCCTAACAGACCGGCGCCCCCGCCCTAACGCTTTACAAAGCATCCGGGATATTGGAAAAAAAATTAAAAAGATTGTCTAGACACTGATTGTATCCATGACCTTTTTCCACTTGTTGCCTTCCATTTCCATTACCCAAACTTTCTTGACTTTTGGATTTGATTTTGCGAGGCTTAAAACCTCGTCTTTGGAAGGCTGGGAATCTGCCTTTTTCAGGGTTACAAATCTCTTTGCCTCTACGCCTTTCATTTCTTTGCCTTTGATTTTCACGGGTCTCCCCAGGTATTCTAATCCATTTACATAGTACATATTATCACTACCTCCTGCTGGTTTCTAGGACGGAGGACGTATAAAAAGGTTTTGGTTTGGTTGGAATTTCAAATTACAGAAGGTTTAAAATACGCATCGCTTAAAGGAGTGATATATGAAGCGCCCCCATGTAGTAATAAACGCGGGCATGACCCTCGACGGGAAGATTGCATCTGTAGCTCAGGATGTGAAAATCTCGTGCAAAGAGGACCTTGAGCGGGTTCACGAGATTAGAAAGGGGGTGGACGCAATCATGGTGGGCATAAATACGGTGCTTTTAGACGACCCGCGCCTTACTATCCACAAGATTCCAGGGGGGCAAAACGAAAACCCGCTGCGTGTCGCCGTAGACAGCCTTGCAAGAACGCCTCCTGATGCCAGGATTCTGAACAATGAAGCAAAGACCGTAATCGGCGTCTCCAGTGCGGCAAAAAAGGTTAATATTTCAAAACTTAAAAAAAAGGCTGAAGTTTTTATCTCGGGAAAAGACAAAGTTGACTTAACATGCCTCATGGATGAGCTTTACAGGCTGAACGTAAGGACCCTCCTCCTCGAAGGCGGGGGGACATTAAACTGGGGGATGCTTGAGAAGAATTTGGTTGATGAGGTTAAGGTTGCTATATCTCCTACGATTATAGGTGGAATGGACGCCTTAACCCTTGTGGAAGGAGAGGGATTTGCGAAGATAAGTAAAGGAGTAAAGTTAAAACTTAAGAAGCATTACGGGTTAGGTAGAGACCTAATTTTAGAATATGAGGTTTTAAAATGATTACAATTATCGGGACAGCGCATATATCCCAGGACAGCGTTGACGAGGTAAAAGAAACAATAGAAACATTGAGGCCGGATGTAGTCGCAATAGAGCTTTGCAGACCGCGGTACATTGGCCTCACTGAAAAAAGAGACATACCTATTTTTGATCTCATCAAGGGGAAAAACACGATGTTTGTCATAACTAATGTCCTGCTCTCGCTTCTCCAGCGAAGGCTCGGGAAGGAAGTAGGAATTAAACCCGGAAAAGAGATGATTACAGGAATTGAGACAGCCCAAAAGCTTGGTATTGAATTTGCCCTAATTGACAGGGATATTGGAATTACCCTAAAAAGGGTGCTATTTAAGATGGGTTTTTTTGAAAAAATCAGAATAATTAAGGAGATGGTTTTTGCTTTTGACCTGTCCAAAGAAGACCTAACAGCCGAGGTAGAAGAGATAAAAAAAGAGGAAAAAGTTGAAGATGTACTAAGTCTCCTTGAGGGCGTATCTCCCAATCTTTACGAGGTCATGGTAAAGGAAAGGGATGCCTTTATGGCCAAAAAACTTCTAAAACTTCAGGAAAAATTCGGAAGCATAGTTGCTGTCGTGGGCGCAGGACACAAAAGAGGGATAGAAGAATTCTTAAAAACTCCAGAAAAAATCCCACCTGAGGAAGAATTGAATTTTGTACCGGAAAAGAAGATTGGCATTTTAAAAATATTGAAATATGGAATTCCTGCGATGATAATAGGAATTTTTATAATGGCCTTGTATAATGGGGTGTCTCTCGAAAAACCCCTCAAGCAGTGGATACTGTACAACTCGGTACCTACGTTCATACTTGTGCTTTTGGTTGGGGGGAACATCATATCTGCAATTGTCGGGATGATAGCTGCGCCCATCACTTCTCTAAATCCCATGCTTGCGGCCGGATGGTTTGCTGGCCTTGCAGAAATGAAAGTGAGAAAAGTTACCGTCGGGGACGTATCTTCAGCCTTCAAGACCACAAGCCTTAAAGAACTTAAGGGAAACAGCGCATTTAAAGTGCTTCTCGTAACCGTATTTGCAAACATTGGGAGCTCGATTGGCACGCTGGCATTTGTCCCCCGGGTCCTTCTTCCGTTAATAAAAAATATTGTTGGATAAGTATTATGAGAATCGGAAGCTTTTTCAAATTTTACGTTCTCCTTGTGTCGTTTCTCTTTATTTTCTTCTCGGCCTATGACCTGGGACTAAAAAGAGAGATTTTCCTCCTTATCTCCGCCACATTTTTGTCTCCCTACATTTTTAAGGAAACAATTAAAGTTCGCGGTGTCAGAAAGGGAGATACGGTGCTTGTATCGTTTAAAAAGCATGGGCCGTTTGGAGATTTTGTCCAGAAGATTCCAGCAAGGGCCCTTTCAAGCGGAAGATGTGGGGCGGTTATAGATGTGGAATATGATCGCACGCTCGCCAAGGGAGAGATTTCCAGCTATGGGGGGCTTGTTTTTCCGCCGGATGTAAACCTGCTTTATTATGAGGAGGCGGATTTGAAGGTGATAAGATGAGATTTACTGGACAGGAAATCAGAGAAATTACAATATCTGCCGTGGTTATTGGATTTATTTTTGCATGGCATTTTGCAGGTGGTGTCCCGGGAATAGGGCAAATTACAATGGCCCTTACAGGTGTTGGATTTGCGTTTATATTTCATGAAATGGCCCACAAATACATGGCGCAAAAGTATGGCTGCTGGGCTGAATACCGCATGTGGGATACAGGGCTTATCATCGCCTTCTTTTCGGTCATCGTCTTTGGAATCGTGTTTGCAGCACCAGGAGCAGTGTATATACGCCCCGGGATAAGGGGTATTACAAAAAAGGAGAATGGGATAATCTCAGTTTCGGGAGCTGTGGCAAATCTTGTCCTTGCAGTGATTTTCTATTTTATCGGATTTCAATTTGGAGTCATTATAAACGCTTGGCTTGCGCTTTTTAACATGATTCCATTCCCGCCCCTGGATGGCTCTAAAGTCAGGGCGTGGGACACCAAGGTCTGGATTGGCGTGATTCTATGCGCACTTGTGCTGATGGAGATTGCCTAGAAATCTATCTCAGTTCTCATCATCTCTAAAATCGTTTTCAAGGTGCGTCCCATCACAAAATGGCCGGTTATCAGAGCCTCCACACCTGCACAGGGTGTAATGCTCCCTGCACTCGGGAGTGTTTCCCTTGTCGTCATGTAAAACGATGCCTCCCACAACTTCTAAAGGCCCATTTTTTGCAACTTTAACAGCAGGGCTTCGGTCAGACCGCTCGTACCGCGTGCCCCCCACCTTATAGCTCAGGGCTCCAGACGGGCATTTCTCTATTGTCCGGATGATTTCACTTGCGCTGGTACTGTCTGGACGCCATGGCTCTTCATCCTTAAAAACATCTGGAAGGCCCTTTACGCAGGCACCATTGGCAGCGCATACGCCCCGGTTATATAGAATGGTGATATCCTTGCCCTCATACTCCACAGTTCTGTCAGGTTCCCTCCCAGGCTCTTTCTCGCCAACAAAACCAATTTTTGAATGGGTCCCGTCGCAGTATGGCATGCGAGAAGATTGCCCGCAACGGCACAAAGAAACAACTGGGGCCGCCTCTAAATTTTCTCCCTTCGAATTTTTGAAATCCCCTAGATTTACCGCCATATACGGAGAGTACATAGTAAAGACAATCCAGGGAGTCCTGCTAGATTCATTTTCTGCCATAATCCATACCTCCGAAAAAATTTGGGTTTTGAGCCATATATTATTTACTCAACAGACTGCCGCTCATACAGAGATTCCCCCGCGCTGTCCATTGCGACGATGAGAGGGCCAAAGTTTTCCACCTTTAGGTGCCATATAGCTTCAGGCATTCCAAGTTCCTCCCAGTGCACGGCCAAAACCTCCTTTATTCCCTTTGCCGCAAGCACTCCCGCCCCACCCGTAAATGCGAGATATGCACATCCGAACTCCTTAAAGACCCTGCTAGATTCAGCATCCATCCCCCCTTTACCTATGAAAAGCCGTGTCCC
>JAZFTU010000169.1:0-2271 GCA_036446855.1 Hydrothermarchaeaceae archaeon (SeqCode)
TACTCATATATTTAATATCTTTCTCTTGTTGAGCTTTAAGAGTTCACACCAACAACGTAGCTACACTCAAGAGCCCCAGAAGGATGCAGAAATTCCCGAAGTTTACTCTGCCAGCGGTTTCCATCAGGGCGCGGATGGTGACAAGGCCAAAGGCGAAAGAAATCAGAACGGCGAGCAGGGAATATGCATCCAGCGTTATTTTGCCAAGCAGGCCAAGACCGACCTCTGCCGCAAACACGGCCGGAATGCTCATCAGAAAGCTCAGCTTTAAGGCGCTGCGTGCTTCATGTTTCATCAATAGCAGCGCGGATGTCGTTATCCCTGACCTGCTAATCCCTGGCAGCACAGAAAACGCCTGCAGGCTTCCCACCAGTAAAGAGTCTTTTAAACCAATGGCCCTTTCTCCAGATGGCCTCTTCGAGTATTTCTGAAGCAGACCCGTAAATATCAAAAGCAGGCCTATAACTGCCGTAGCTGCCCCCCCGGAAAAGTTCGTTCTGTCGAGTCCAACCAGGAATATGGGCAGTCCGATAATGCCTGTTAAGGCGGTGGATGCGATGAGGAACGTGGTGAGGCGATTCCCGCCAGTGTCCCTTCCGGGATTTTTGGCATATGCGGATAGGTTCGTCAGTAGCATCGATATCTCGGCCCTGAAATAGACGACTGCCGCGAGGAGGGTGCCCGTGTGAAGCCAGATGGAATAAACGGCTGCCTCTGACAAAGTCCTCCCGAAAAAATTGACCATTATCAGCGCATTGATGCCCTCGCTGCTTATCGGGAGCCATTCGGTGACTCCCTGAACCACCCCCAGTATAACGGCCTCTATAAGTTCCAGAATATCACCTCACTTTGTCTAGATGTATTTGGTTCTAAAAAAAGCTTTGCAAACGTACCGCATCCATAAAAATTTAAATGGCAGTGAAAATAAATTAGGGGGTATTATGGACGAAAGACAGGCGTTAACGGCGCAGGTGCTCGACGTACTCGAGAGGGGGAACTTTGAAATTTCAGAGAAGTGCCCCAGGGGATTCATGTGTTTCGATATATTTGCCAGGAAAAACGTCCTCCTACTTCTACTGAAAGTACTCAAAAACATCGACAGCCTCAGTGAAGGGCACGCGAGGGAGATTGCAAGCATAGGAAACCTGCTCTGCGCTTCGCCGCTCGTGGTGGGTGCGAGAACCCGCAACGCAAAAATGGAGGACGGTGTCGTCTACGAGAGGTGCAGCATACCGGCAGTCACTATCGAAACCTTTGAAGATATCATGCTTGAAGATGCGCCCCCCATGATATTCTCCGCCAGAGGGGGATACTACGTAAAAATAGACGGAGCTCTTTTAAAAGAGATTAGAAGCAATGGCAGGATATCTTTCGGGGACGTCGCAGAAAATATCGGCGTTTCAAGGAGAAGTGTCCATAAATACGAAAACGAAGATAAATGCATGACCTTCAAAACCGCACTAAGACTCGAGGAATTTCTGGACGAATCTCTAGCGAAGCCAATAAACATATTTTTTATTCCCAAAATGTGCGAGTTTTCAGGCGAACTTCACGGCGAATTCGAAAAAAACGCATTAAATACGTTAAAAGAGATCGGATTGGAGGTATATGCCATAAAAAAGGCACCATTCAACGCCCTGACAAAAGATGATGGGGCCGTCATGATCACAAAGCTTTCCAGGTTGAGTTCCGGGAGAATTTCAGAGAGTGCGAAGATATTAAAGAGCATTTCGAATACAGTCAAAACAGAGGCATTCTTTGTAATGGATGCAAATGCGGGGTTCAAAAAGAACATACATGGCATACCCGCAGTCAAAACGGAAGAGCTCGAAAAGATAGATGACTCCGATGAGTTGATAGATGTCCTTAATAGCAGGAAAGTAAAAGCAGCCTAACCGAGTTTTCTACCCAACCCCATCCCTAGTTTAACGAAACGCTTATATATTCATAGGGCCGTTGGAGTTAAAGCCACACTATTTGCCTAGCAAACTGTGGTAGTATTCAGTGGTACTTTTTTGTACGACACATTTGATATCTTACATACTAAGTTAAAATGGGAAGACGTGCACACCATCCGAGAAGGGGCTCTCTGGGCTACAGCCCGAGGAAGAGAGCAGCATCATTGACCCCGCGAATAAGGTCGTGGGTAGGTGCAAGTAGGGCCGATGCAAAGATCCAGGGTTTCTGCGGGTACAAGGCAGGCACGACCCATGTAACAATGATTGATGACTTTCCGCACAGCCTTACACACAATGAGGAGATTACAACCAT
>JAZFTU010000170.1:0-2807 GCA_036446855.1 Hydrothermarchaeaceae archaeon (SeqCode)
GGATGCGAATACAGCATAAAAGACGGCAGGGCGCAAAAAGAAAAGGACTTAAGTATCCCAAAATAAATGCTATAATGCACCGGCATCTGCCGATATAAAAGCGCTCGTAGCCAAGCTTGGATATGGCGACAGCCTCCTAAGGCGTAATACAAAAAGGTACACAACATAAAGTATCTTGCGCTGGAGAAAGCTGTAAATCGCGGGTTCGAATCCCGCCGGGCGCGTACAATTCTTTTTTTCCATTTGCCCTGGACTCCTCATACACCTTCATAAAATCATGCTTCCTGGGCTTTCTCAGGCCCACCCAGTATCCTTTTGATTGATACCCCCGGGTATTTTCATAAGACACTTTTCAAATTCAATAAATTTATTATTTTCGTTCATATGAAAATCATCACCAACACTGAAATTATCTAAAAATCTCGGAAAATTACGTCATTTCTCCAACTTTACTGCAATAAAGTAGGGGTTTTTATGATGACACATTTTTTGAAACTTTATGATTTTTAGACCTTCCTTCAATCCTCAAAACTTTTTTATTTTTCGATTCCTCTTATTTTAATCTTTGATTTGCACTTGTGCGAATCCAACGATACCACAGAGCCATCCATAGTAACACGAGTTTTGAGTGCCAAGGCTACTCTAGGATTTTAATATCATTTCCAGATCCTCAAAAACTTCTCCCTGCTAATCCTCAGATAATCCCTATCTCGTGCGTGGATTTCCAATGTTATGGTGCCGTGGTAGACCTTTTTGATATTGTTGACCATCTTTTTCCAGTCGATATTACCAACCCCGATGGGTAGGTGCAGGTCACCTGCTACTTCCGTTCCTCCTAGATTATCATGTGCGTGGATGTGGATCAATTTATCTTTGAAATTTCTGAGGAAAAGGAAGATCTCGCCTTCCTCTCGGATTCCAAGGTTCGCATGGCCGATGTCATAGAGGAACTTCGCCTCGGGTACCTCTTTGAAAATCTGCCTAAAATCGTCTATGCTGAAGGTTGAGAAGTCCAAATTCTCAATACATATAGCAATTCCATAATTTTCAGCCTTCCTGACGATTTCTTTGATGCCTTTTATGTTAAGGCCTAGCTTGTCCTCGAAAAGACCTTTTGGTTTCAGTATATGCAACCCTATTTTTTCAATCTCGAATTTGGCGGCAACTTTAATGACCTTGTGGGCTTCCTTCAAGAACGCCTCCTGCACGGCCTCATAGGGATGCCCTATGTCGAAGAACCAGGGCACGTGAGCAACGGCGAACATGTCGTAGGTGGATAGGAGGTCTCTAATCTCCCTCTCTTCCTCCGCCAGCTTTTCCGGTCCTGCTCTTGGTCCCTCTATGGCCAAGTCGACAAAATCAAACTCCATATCTCCAAAGAGCTTTATCTCCTTTGTAACGATCTTCTCGGGATTGTTCATTGCACCGAGCTTCATGCTTTTTATTTGTTTACACTTACTGTTAAAAATCTATCTTACCGCATGGACCTAGAGGGCTTTGCACTAAGCGTTCCCTTGTATATGGAGGAAAATAGGGGAGGGAGTGAACGAGACGTAAAGATAAATAGTTATTAGCCCCGTCCACGAACCCCGTTCTCGTGCCATTGATATTTAAAAGTTTTGCAATGTACATGTTTACCGCCCTAACACATACGATTTCAAATTTATAATTGTTATGATTTTGTTAACCCAGGTCATGGAAGTAAATTACTGCCCGTCCTGCGGAACCAAAGTGTCCCAAGAGCAGAACTTCTGCGCAAACTGCGGTGCCAACCTGAAGGGTTCCAAGGGCTATACCGGGGATTTCGGGACCCAGATGGAGAAAACGATAAGGGACCTTTTGGAGAATAACGCAGAGGCCCTGGAAGAGCTGGCAGAGAAAATGGCCAAGGGAGGGGCCGGTGGAAAGGGCCTCTTTTTCTCAGTGGGGGTGCGGGACGGAAGGCCCTTAATCAAGAGCAGGGATATCGAGGACTTTGAAGAGATTATCAAAAACGCTCCCATACCATCCTTTGTAAGGGAGATGATGGGATTAAAAAGGGAAGAGAGAATGGAATTTAAGGAGGTCAGGGTCGAGGTCCAGAGCAGAGAGAGTAGAAAGGAGTTTCTCATCAAAATGCCAAGGGTGAAATCCCTCCAGGATGTGGAGGTAAACAAGAGGGGTGATGTTTTGGAGGTAGTAGGAAGGGGCAATGAGACGGTCTATTTCGCCCAACTCTCCTTGAAGGAGAGGGACGTAGTTTTTGATACAAAATTTGCGGATGGGACCCTCAGGATTGAGGTGACCACTCAATAAGGCATTTCTGCAGGACCATAGAGAGGTGCTAGTTAATTATGAGCCATCGGTTAGAACAGAACCCTGAATCCGGCGCCTTTGACCAGACTTGACTACCCCCCATGGATGGAATTTTCTCGGCGTTCTAAAATAAAAAAGTTTGGGGGATTGAAGGAAGTTCCAACTTTATAACTATAAAGTAGAGAGTAATGATGAGATTTTTTTTAGAGATTCATTTTCGATCTATAGGAGGCCAATAGACCCTCTTAATCGTTATGTCGCAATCCGGACAATAGTAGATGTTTTCTTTAAACTTGTACTTGGCTTTAGCACCGCAGCCATGCGGGCAATCTAAATCCTCTCCTAATGTACTCTCTAACGTCTGAAGGAGGAGAGCTACTCTCCCCATCGTCTCCTCCAGAGTATTAAGCCTTTTTTCGTATTCTCCCCTCCCTCCGGGGGCCTCTACAAGGCCTGGGGACTCGTATTTCCTCACGCTCTTCATGGATACCCCCAGCTTTTCAGCTACCTCC
>JAZFTU010000171.1:0-10077 GCA_036446855.1 Hydrothermarchaeaceae archaeon (SeqCode)
ATTTTTCAAATAACCCTTCCGTGTACCTTGTTTGTTCGCTAATAATTTTTTGAGTTCTTTCAAAGAATGGAATTCTACCTGTCGCCAGATAAGTTGCAAAGGAATAGTAGGTAAAGATATACAGTACCAAAGCAAGATAAAGAACCCTTAGCATATGCAAAACATTTGAAAAAGCAATTAAGACGATTGAGGCTATGGGAATGACCAAAAGTGGAGAAATAATAAATATATGGGCTTTGGAATCGCTAAATAGGTCAAATTCGTCTGTTATCATCCACCACCAAAGGATGAATAGAATTAGAACGACGTAGGCACCGCTTTGGCTTATCCTCAGGTTAATAAAAAGTAGAGAACCTAGGGTTAACAGGGATAAGAATAGAGTTCTCTGAAAGAGTCTTGGTATTGGGGATGTCGCCGAAGTTCCCTCAGAGATTTTGTCTATCTTTTGCTCCAATCTTCCCATGCTTTGTCCTAGAGCCTCCAATTCCGCCTGATGGCTCGCTACCTTTTCTAGAGAGGACCCGAATTTTGATATAACCGCATCTCTAAATCTTTCGTCGAAAATACTTTCATACACCAATTTCTTATATGTATTGTAGGCGCTAAAAGATATAAATATTCCAAATATTAAAAAAAGCAGACTAATCACTAAACCAGCAGCATTAAATTCTAGAAATATGTATACATATAAAGAATAAAGGGAAAGCAAGATAAGTATTATAGAAACTATGAAGGAGATGTACACGGTTATTTTTTCACTCAGTCTTATTTCTTGATCCACTTTACTTCCCCTAATCATCACCTATGCATCCCTCCATTACTCTTATACATCATCCCACCAGGTTCTGCTTCAATGTGTACGTTTATAGATTTTTCTGGTCGGTTGTGATGGCAGCCTATGCATATGTCGGCATGGTACCTTCTAGGTTGCAGCGATATCTCTGCAAATAAGTCATTTGAACGCATTCCCATTCCATGCCTTCCTATCGGACTAACCCCTCCACTGTCATGGCACGTGAGGCAGGATAAAGCTTCGGCTGCATGAACCTGCGATGCATGCGCGAAATTGGATTTATGACATTCGAAGCAGTAATTATTATCAACCGGTCTTGCTGGAGACCTAAAATCGTGGGGTGTCCCACCCCAGGCCTCGGCCGTAACGTCTGGCACGTGGGTATGATTTAATCTTCCGTAGGTTTCATTTAATATCCCCTGTTTGATGTTGAGGTGGCAGGTATTTGCACAGTTTATGCTGAGTTTGTCAATCCAAAGATGGAGATTCCCAGAGGTTTTATCGGTGACATAGTCTCTAGCAGGCCCGGGGATCAGCTGGGTTATTACCCAATCATCCACCGAATAATCTACATAGGCTGGATAGCTGTATGTGATTTTGGCACCATACATAGTGTGACAGGAAATACATGCCTCATTTGGACCAGTTGTCGTGTAGCCTTTCTCATTTTCAAGAGCAGACTCATAATAAGGCTTGTGCGCTTCATATGGTGAAGTAATTTTGGTCACGACATCTGAATGACACTGCGTACAACTTATCGTTTGGGCTGCGTGGGAAGACGGATCTCCAGGTGTTACGCCGTGGCAGTCGAGACATTTAAAGGAACTATGATAAAGCGAGATTGTGAGGTTACCTGCCTCATCTTTGTGGCAAGAAGAGCAATCTATTACATTTTGGAAGAGGTGTTGGCTCTTAAATATTGAAAACGTGTCGGCGGCTGCAAATATCAGTAGGGAGAATAAGCCCAGCATTATTATAAACCTCTTCATGCTCTATGTCCTCTTATTTCTCTCGCTTCTAACATGGCGTATATTACTAAAGAAATCAAGAAAATCAATAACCCATAAATTTTGATAAGGCGAAGTACGTTATTCATAGTAGTAATTTCTTGAACACCCTTGCTCCCATCTACGATAAGATATTCGCCTATTTTAGGTACAACTATGGGTTTTCCAAAGATAGTTAAAGCCTTGCCTTGAATCATGTCTTCCTTGACTATCCAGCTATCTCTTTTCCCGGTGGCATCGCCCGCTGTAAATATCTTTTCACCGCTTATCTCTATTACTCTATGAATGATAAGTTCTCTGTTTTCCGGGTCGCCTAGTGCTACTCCATTTATCAGTATTATATCCCCTAGCTTGGGTTCGGTGTATGTACCTTGTATTAGTACGAGATCCCCACGGTCAAAAGTTGGACTCATGCTACTTGAGAGTATAACAGAAAAGAAAATTATTTTGGCTACCAGAATATAACCAATAATCAGATAAACCAGCATTACCTTAGCTACCCGAGTAACAGCAGTTTCACTTTTTTTCTTAGCAAATATTTCTTTAATTCTTATGTTTACTTTTTTCCTCTTTCTTTTTTTCCACCAAATTTTTGAGAATTGGCTGTGATATTTGAGGAATATATAAACAAAAAGAGGGATTGAAACTAAAATTAAGTATACTATATACATTAGGGCAACCGGTGAGGGCATATAACTTACCCCTTTAAATTAACTTCAAAAAAGAAAGAAAAAGGGAGGGTGGTTAAACCCTCTCAGAGATATTTCTCTAGTCTCTAGTTTACCTGCCAGTTGTCCAACGTCCAGGCGCCAGTGGCTGGGTCAATCGAAGCGTCCATGCTATATCCGGATGGCTCGATCCAAGTAACGTTCACTGCCGTTTTCGTGTGGCATCCTATACAAGCTTCGCTACCGCCTTTAAGCCAAGTTTGGCCTTTGGCGCCCTGGTAATACTCGTTGTGCGCTGCTGTAGTAGCATCTAATTCAGTGCCCTCACCAGAATGACACGCTATGCATTCTACCGTGGCTACAGCGTGAGTCGTATCTGCACCCATACTTGCACTGTGACAATCCGCGCATGCCTTGGTACTATGCTGGTCGGACTGGGTCAACTCAGTGTATACATCCTGATGGCACTTTGCACAGTCAACGTTGTTTCCTTTGACGAACAAGTGCTGTCCCTCGAACACTGCCATACTTGCCGGCATTGCCACCACCGCAAGGGTGACCAAACCACTTAACAATAACAAATTCATATTTATCAACCTCACTTTTATTTTTAGCTATATCGTATTAATACTACCTTATAATATATAAAGCTTTACGCTTATGAGGGTTTTGCGCATAATTCTACACAACCAAATTATATAGTTGTATATATCGATATATACGAGTATATATTGACCCGTTCACGAGTCCCAGTTTCTCGGCTGCTTTCTCATGGACTTGAATGGGGTCGCCCATGTGGCAGATGTTACAGACCCTCTCGCCCTCTAAATATTGTTGCGTTATCAGTTCAATTGAACTCTATAACGTCCCCGGCAGTATAGCGTTCCTTACCCCCGGCCCGAAGCCCAGTATAAACAGCACGAATTTCAGGATATGATATTCCAGGATTTTGTCCTCACCCTCCTCGATCCGCCACTTTTCGACGAAGTATAGTATGGGTAAAACTACAACGATCTTCAGCGGGATCATGACAAGGGCGGTTCCCGCAAGCGATATCAGATAGTCCGGCAGGAGATGCTTTTCTGTGAAATGGTAGATATCTATGCCAATGAAGGTCGCAGAGCCGTCGAGGAGATGAGCGAATATAATCGCGATATTGCCTCGACTTCTAAAAATCGCCGTGGTGCTCGAAACCCCTGACACGATATATATCGCCCCGGTTATTATCGCCGCAAGGCCGATTGGATGAAGGATTCTGACGGGATGATTTATGTGAATAGCAAGATTGTACGTGGTGAATAGCGCCAGTACAGTGCCAATAGCGAACGGGAATTTCCAGTATTCGACGCCGTAGCGCCTTTCGAGATACAGACCTGCGCCGATGGCTGCAACGCCTATAGCCAAAGTAACGACATGCACCCCTGGCGTGATATTCCAGAGCTGGCTCCGCTCCACGACACCGACATCCGCCAGCATTCTCAGTGCGAGGCCAAATACAAAGTATGGCGCCGTGATAAGCAGAAATTTGTCGTCGAATTTTATCCTTTTGAAAAAGACGTTCGAGAAAAACCACAGTATCGCCAGAAGTATCGCGAAGTATACTAAGTAATCTTGAACCGTGTATTCTGCCATGACAGCTTTTTACAAAGGAAAGATACATAAAAGTTTGCGTCGATATCTTACCCCATGAAATCCAGGTTCATGCAGCTTCCAAGAGCGGTGCTAGTTGGAAAGGACACAATCCTTGAAGTCAACTCTCTGCTCGAAGAACTCAAACTCGGGGGCAAAGCGCTAATAGTGGCGGATAAGACCACATACGAAATCGCAGGCAGGAAGTGCCGGGAGGTGCTAAGTGAAAGGCACGAAACGGCTGTGGAATTGATAAGTGATGCCACGGTCAGCGAGGTCGAGAGAATAACAGAATCCTGCAAGGGCAGGGGTTTCGTTGTCGGCGTAGGCGGCGGAAAAGTAATAGACGTCGCAAAGCTCGCATCAAAGAACAGCTCCCTCGAATTTCTGAGTATTCCCACGGCGGCCTCTCACGACGGCATGGCATCATCGAGGGCCTCGATAAAGGGGGAAGATGGGTCGGTGTCACTCGAAGCCCATGCACCGTTTGGTGTGCTGGCAGATACTGAGATAATAGGGGGCTCTCCATACCGGCTCTATGCGAGCGGATGCGGGGACATAATATCTAAATTCACTGCCATAATGGATTGGGAACTCGCCCACAAGGTAAAAGGTGAGGAAATAAGCGAGTATTCAATCGCGTTGTCAAGGATGACAGCACAAATAATAATGGATTCCTGCGATGTGGTGGCCAAACGCAGCGAGGAAGGGGTCAGAAAGGTGGTCAAAGCGCTGATATCCTCCGGCGTTGCCATGAGCATTGCGGGCTCTTCGAGGCCCGGCAGCGGATCGGAGCACAAGTTCAGCCACACCCTCGACAGAATAGCCCCAAACGTAGGGCTGCACGGCGAACAGTGCGGCATCGGCACGATCATGATGATGCACATGCACGGCGGCGACTGGGGGGCGATTAAAGCTGCCCTGAAAAAGATAGGGGCCCCGACGACGGCTGCTGAGCTGGGACTTGGCGAAGACATAGTCGTAGAAGCCCTTCTAAAGGCCAGGGACATACGGCCACACAGGTACACCATACTCGAGCACAAACCACTCGACAGGAGAACTGCACATGAACTGGCAGCACATACGCAGGTAATATGATGAAGCTGACGCTCATCGACTCTAAAATGGCAAAAGCCGGCTACGAGTTCGTAAACTATGGCGGTGCAATAGAATGCGAGGACTGCAAGCTGATTAACGCCTGCATGGAAAATCTGGAAAAGGGAAAGAAATACAGGATAGTCAAGATACGGGACATGGAGCACGACTGCAAAATAACGGGGCGGGTCAGAGTTGTGGAGGTCGAAGAATGTGACATTTTCGGTGTTCTGGATCAAAGAAAGGTATTTACCGGTTCAAAAATCGAATTTGCTCCAGTATCCTGCGACAACCTCTTCTGCCGGAACATGAAGTACTGCAAACCGGAAGGGCTGAAGAATGGCGATTCATGCAAAATACTGGATGCTGCAGGAAAAATTGAATGTGAAATAGGGAATAATTTCGTCCTGGTAAAACTCAAAAGGCTTTAGCTCTTTTTAGACTTTTCTTTTTTCGTCTCTGCAGGTTTTTCCTTTTTAGGTCTTTTGAACATCTCCAGGAATTCCACGTCGTTCACAATGTCAATAAATCTGAATATGTCTGCCGAAGCGGAATGCTTGCTCAAAATGGCCTCTTTTTTTATTTTTACAATTTCCGCCAGGGTTATCGTGGACTTGCCGTCTTTGAGTTTTATATTGTGGTCGTTGGGATCGGCATAAGGAAGGTGATATTCCAGAAGGAGCCTGATCTTCTCCTCTGTTTTGTTTATCTTTTCCTCTACAGTTACCTCATATCCCAGCGTTTTACCCGCAAGACCATAATTGAAGTCTATCCTAACTCTCCCGCTGCCGACGCTCTGCACCTTTCCAGTCCTGCCCTCGGCTTCGAACATCATCCCTGGAAAAGGTCTTAGCCCCTGTTTTTTGAACTCTTTTAGGGGAATGACCTTCACGAGTTTTGGATCTCTCGGACCGTAGGCCTTTTCAGGGGGGAGATCAAAGACCTTTTTTTCACCTACTTCCATTCCCTGAAGACTCTCGTCCAGACCCTTTATCGCATGGCCCGCACCGATTACCATCGGAGCTGCCTTGAACGTGAGCTTATCATCGTAGATGTTGCTCTCTTTTGCTACCTTCTCTATGGTGGTGTCAAATACCTCACCGCTCTCTTTGATTTTTCCTGTGTAATTTATTCTTACGAAGTCACCGTTCTCTAAAACCATTATCGTCCACTCCTAAGGTACCATCCTCTGTCTTTCAAATTAAAGATTTTGTCATCTTCTGTCTTACCTGTTGCGATATGTTCTCCTCTTTTATTTACTATCAGGCAGCGGGTTCCGGGTGTTATCCCACTGTCTTTTATATGGGACTTAGAGAGGACGTCCCCCCCATATAAAACTACCTGTTCCTCTCTGTTGTTGACTGTAACGGTCTTCTTTGAGTATGGGGCTATCAGTGCCGCCCCTTCAAGCCCGAGGTCGACTCTATCTTTTTTTATCTTTCCTATTAGAAGGCCCGCAGAATATGGGTCCTTTTTCATAGCTGTCAGTGTTTTATAAGCATCGCTACCGATTACGAATATTTCTATTCTCTCCGAAATCAGAATTGTTTTGCCTTTGAATACGTTGTCAAAATTAATATGAAATTCTTTGTTTAATTTTCTGAGAATTTGACGTTCTTTCTGGTTTATTTCCCTAAATTTCACTCTATATTCTCCTTCAAGGCCTTTTTTGAGATTATTGCACTGTTCCCGGTAGGGTCTTCGATTTTCAGGTGCAGTGTTTCCTTTCCTTCCTTTGCCATTTTTATTTTTCTCAAAAGCTCCATCGACGTCTCCGAGTTCGGGCAAATCGCTATTACGTCCTCGATTCTTTTTAGCACTCCTTCGACATTTGAGATGTATCCTTCTGCACCAGGTCCGGGAGTAATCTTTACTCCAAGCTCTGGAACCTCGATAGTGGAATGGCTGGAGCGCACCACCCTCACAGACATATCCTCCCGGCAGTCGATCTTGAAAGAGTGGCTAACTGGCTCCTTCTCTCCCAGGACAACTAGATCCGCGTGCCGATAGCCGCAGGACTGGCATTTTGCCAGCGTTTCCATAACCTCTTCAAAGTAGGGTATGTTGTGAATGTTGAACGTTATTTCCAGCCCAGCCCTTTTACAGACGGGACACTCCGAAAGCATAAAACTAGCCCTGTTTCCGCCTGACTTTATCCATGGTTTCTTCAAAGCCCCCAGATTCCGAATCTGAAGACCTCTCTATCTTGATGTTCGGGGGGGTCAGTATGAGATGGTAATCAGAGATGCCTGCAAGGTCGCCGCCCATGGACGTGCAAATATCCTTTATCTCGTCAACCGCATGTTTGAGTTCGTTCATGCTTCGATCGGCTAAAGGCTTGATATCTATAATGACTATGTTGCCCTCGCTTAGCTCTCTTGCAGACGTATCTATGTCTGCGAACCCCCTGAGCTTGGATACCTTGACGTATCTGGAAGGAGTATCGAACTGGGTAAATTCTCCTGCTTCGTCTAGCTCAAGATAATCATCACCGATGGCCTCGGCGGATTCATTGCCCGATAATTTACTGAGAAAGTCTTTTAGTCCCATTATATTTCCTCAAATCTGACTAATCGCCTATACTATAAAAGTATTTCGAATTATCCCAGATTCCACACATCATCTCCGACAAAGTACAGGTTTTTTGCGCATTTTCCCGTACCCTTATTTGCGAAATCCTCACCGTTCCACAAAGAGACGCATATTGCGATGGCTTTTTTGTGAGTTTCTTCTCTTACTATCACGTAGTTTCCCACCTTGATGCGCTCGTCATACGCGACCACGCCGGGGCGCATGATATCTGCACCATTTATCACGTGGGGGACAGCCCCTCTGTCTACAACGATGGCCCTTTTGTCGCCTTTGACTCTCAAAGCCCCCCTTACTGTCGGAAAATAGCCATTTTCGGACTCGCACACCAGTGCCTCTCCATCCACAAGAACAAATTTTTTCCCTTTTACCTCTAAAATTTCAACTTTATCCGGGAGGAGTTCAGCAAATTCTCCAGATGCACTCTTAAGGTCCTCCCTGATCCTCAAAACGAGATCCTTTCTGGCGTGGTATCGCTTCATGTAGGAGGTTACAACCGACAGATTTAAATATATTTCCAACGCTAGGTGGGGGTATATGGCTGCACAAAAACCTTTAGACGTACTGCATGGCTCTCTGGGCTCTCCTGTTATCGTCAGCATTAAAGGCGGTGTAGAATATAGAGGAAAATTGAAGGGATACGATATGCACATGAATCTGGTATTGCAAAACGCAGATGAGATCAAAGATGGAAACGCAGTGCGCAGGTTGGGCGTGATCATAATCCGCGGCGATAGTGTGGTATCTATTTCCCCATAAGGTGATATTATGAGTAAAGGCACCCCTTCGATGGGTAAAAGGAACAAAAAACTGCATATACGGTGCAGAAGATGTGGAAAGAATTCATTTCACGTAAAACATGGTAACTGCTCTTCGTGTGGATTTAAAAGGGCTAAAAAACTGAGGAGTTATGCCTGGCAAAACAAGAAGCACAAGAGAAGACTGATATGAAGCTGCGGGATAAGTGCGGGGTCGTTGGTGCATATTCCCGTACAAAAGGCAATATCTCTCCCTCACTTTTTTACGGACTTTTGTCCCTGCAACACCGCGGCCAGGAGTCCTGCGGCATTACCACCTACGATGGTGAATTTCACACAGAAAAGGGGATGGGGCTCGTAATCGAGTTCTTTGATCTGAAAAAAATTGAGGGGTTGCATGGGCATATGGGCATAGGCCACGTCAGATATTCCACGACAGGCGAGTCGATGACCGAGAACGCCCAGCCATTTGTAGTGAGCCATTCCAAAGGGACGCTGGCAATAGCCCACAACGGCAACATAGTGAACTACGCAGAGCTGAGAGAGAGGCTCGAATCGAGCGGCCAGGCATTTGTCTCCACCAGTGATACGGAAGTCATAGCTCACCTGATAGTCAGGGAGTTTGTAAAGACGGATGACCTTGTCACATCAATAGGCGAGGTCATGAAAAAGCTCGTCGGTTCTTATTCTCTCGTAATACTCACAGAAAACGAACTCATCGCAGTCAGAGACCCCTTAGGGATACGACCTTTTAGCATTGGTGAAAAAGATGGTCTCACGATGATTTCTTCAGAAAGTGTTTCATTCGATGTCATAGACGCCAAATTTTTAAGGGACGTAAAACCTGGAGAGATACTAGTCATAGACGAAAATGGAATGAAGAGTCATCGTGCGTTCAAGCTCAACAAAACCGCCTACTGCATGTTTGAATACGTCTACTTCGCAAGACCTGACTCGCTCCTGAACGGGATACCCACGTACAATGTAAGGGGGAAGATAGGTGAAATAATGGCGGAGGATAATGATATGGACGCGGACTTCGTTTCCCCGATTCCCGACTCGGCCATACCATTTGCCCTGGGATATTCGAAAAAAAGTGGCATTGCCTACAAGGAAAGCCTGATAAAAAACAGGTACGTGGGCAGAACATTCATCCTACCTGACCAGCAGGCGAGGGAACTCGCCGTAAAGCTGAAATTGAACCCCCTGCTGTCTGAAGTGAAAAACAAGAAGGTTATCCTTTTTGATGACAGCATTGTGAGGGGTACAACATCGGGCAGGATTATTAAAATTTTAAAGAAGGCCGGCGCGAAAGAGGTGCACATGCGCATCGGATGCCCCCCCATAAAGTCCCTCTGCAGACTTGGGATAGATATGCCTACGGACAGGGAACTTGCTGCATCGGATAAGTCTGTAGAAGGAGTAAGAAAAATGATAGGGGCAGATTCCTTAAAATATTTAAGCATGGAGGGGCTAGTGGAAGCGATAGGACTTGGAGAAGACCGACTCTGCATGGGATGTCTCACTGCGAAATATCC
>JAZFTU010000172.1:0-2164 GCA_036446855.1 Hydrothermarchaeaceae archaeon (SeqCode)
TCGTGGCAACAAATACGATAAACTCCCAGATTAGCTACCTCACAGTATCCTCGCTGATTTCAGAGGCGCTAAAGGCCTCCAAATGAAGCCTTTCAAAAAAGTAGCAGTGGGGGGGAGTTTCGACGTTCTTCACAAGGGCCATAAAACCCTTTTAAAGAAGGCCTTTGAAGAGGGGGAGCATGTATTAATCGGCCTTACGTCAAGCGAGATGATAGAAAAAGACATATCTTCTTTTGAAAAAAGAAAAAAGTCCCTTGAAAGCTTCCTTGAGGGAAAAGGCAGGTATGGCATAGTTGAACTCTCCAATCCAATGGGCGATGCAGCAAGTGACAGTGCAATCGATGCAATTGTGGTGTCAGAGGAGACGGAGCATATGGCACTCAAAATAAACAATGCCCGAAAAAAGAATTGACTTCCCTCCCTGAAGATTCTTTCAATCCCGCTTGTCCTTGCAGATGACGGAAGGCCAATATCCTCAAGAAGGATAAAATCAGGAGAAATCGATGAGGAAGGCCAGGTTTTGTCCAAACAAAAGTAGCACTTCTGCAAACATTTATATGCGATAAAATTTCAGGGTTTCCTATGAGGGTATTCCAGTTGATCGGGGCCATAAATATACTTATTGGCGTTGTATGGCTTCTCGCACCTATGAAGTTCTATTCTGCCGCAATGGACCTTTTCACCCCGGATGTTTCCCCCCCCTTCGATGCAAGCGCCGTCCACGCCGTAACCGTCCTCCTGCTTCTTCCGGCCATAATATTCATGGTAAACGGGATTGCAATAGTCTTTATGGGCCTCAGGTTTGATCGGGTGCCCGAGCTTAAGGTTTTCAAAGAGACGGGAGAGTACGTAGGGAGGGTAAAGAGCGTAGAAGAGAAAAAAGGCGAAATTGAAAAATTTTTAGTGGACGAGGAGGAAGAGATTAGAAAAAAGGAAGACATCCTTTCCATGGATGACGTAATACTTGTAAAGAGTGATGCCGAAGGCGGAATTATCCCGGAAAGAAAACACGAATTTGTGGGCCTCGAAGTATACGACAAGAACGGAGACTATTTTGGAAAGGTCGAATCAGTTACCCTCGATGATAATTTTGATGCGACAGAAATCCTTGCGGTGAGGGGGGATACTAAAAAGATTTTCAAAACCGAAGAATTTGAGCCCAAAAAAGACGTGATTATCATCAAGTCTTAAATCAGACCATTTCGACTGCCTTAATTTCCGGGATTCTCTCTTTTATCATTCCTTCAACTGTGAATTTCAAGGTCATGGCCGACATCGGGCACGTGCCGCAGGCGCCAGTAAGCTTTACCTTCACAAGGCCATCGCTCACATCCACCAGCTCTATATCGCCGCCGTCTGCCTGGAGCCTTGGCCGTATCTCTTTAATTACTTCTTCTACCTTTTCGCGAATTTTTATTGCCTCCTTTGATATTACGGGAGAGGATTAACGTATAAAGATTTATTGTTTTTTAAGTCTATATTTCCCCCTTCCTGAACTTCGATATCGCCTCTTTACTCTTTTCAGGGGCAAACTTGAATATGAAATCATTAATCTCTTCGAGCCAATCAAGCTTCAGTTCCGGAGGCATGGCAATCCATTTTTCCAGCGCCTCTTCAGGGACTGTGTAAGAGAACCCTTTTTTCGCCATTCTTTACCCCATTTTTATTTTCTTAAGCGCCTCGATGTATCTGATGCCCTTTTCATTGAATGTCCTGAAAACCTTCTCGTAGAACATTGGATATTTATTAGTGTAACTGGATTATTAAACCTTTGTAATATGAAAGGAATCTACGCCTTAATCGTGAAAATAGAAAAAGACAAAGACATAACAGTGGGAAAACTTGGAGAAGTGTCATTCAAAAAGGGGTATTACACATATATCGGCTCGGCCCTCGGCTCTTTAGAAGGGAGGATTAATCGCCACCTAAGAAAAGAAAAACGCCTGAAGTGGCACATCGACTACCTGCTAATCGATGGGAGAATTGACAAAATTTTTATTTTTGAAACGACCGAGAGGCTGGAGTGCATCACCGCGAGGAAAGTGAAAAAAAATCTTACGCCAGTTAAAAATTTCGGATCGTCCGACTGCTCGTGCGATAGTCACCTTTTCTATTCGAAGGAGATACCTGCCCACCTATTTGAGGATTTGTCCAGTTTTCCTGC
>JAZFTU010000173.1:0-4003 GCA_036446855.1 Hydrothermarchaeaceae archaeon (SeqCode)
ACGTATTTAGATATGTACATACGTTATTTTGATATATTCCTGAAAAAAAGGTTGATTTAACTTTAAAAACTAAAATTATGGACTTCCAAGTTTTTTTCTTAGCTTCCCCTCGTCTACCCCCCCAACAAACTCGACCCGGCCATCTACTGCAAGGGCAGGGCAGCCCATTATGCCGTACCTTTGGGCCTCCTCCGGGTGTTCTATAAGGTCAATTGTCTTTATTTGGATGTTTTCAATGTCCTTTTTTACCCTCTCTAAAACTGCCTTTACCTTGCCGCAATTTTGACACCCGGGCATTGTGAAAAATTCTATCAGCACCATGTAATTATATTGTATTTTTAGCTTTAAAAATCTACTTACAATAAATCAAGACTCATCTGGCCAAAAGGAAGGATTATATAGCAGGGAGGGTTGTGTTTATATCAAAAATCGTTCTGAGCATCCTTATGGTAGAAGAACTGGGCATAGGCATTGCATTCGCAGGCGGGGTCATATCCTTTTTCTCACCCTGCATACTCCCCCTAATCCCTGCCTATATGAGTCACCTTGCTGGCGTTTCGCTCAAAGATTTAGAGGGGGCTAGATCAAAGGGGCTTCAGATGCAGGTGTTTAGGAACTCTGCGTTCTTTGTAATCGGCTTCTCCTTCGTGTTTATCGCCCTGGGCTCTCTACTGGGGCTCTTTGGGCAGGCCGGGGCAGGGTTTCAAATTTGGCTCGGAAGAGTTGGGGGCACTGTAATCATCGTGCTTGGGCTGCACACGATAGGGCTTCTTTCCATCCCCTACCTTGAAGTGAAGCACGGGATGGATTATTCCAGAACCAGAAAGGCGAGCTATTTTACCTCCCTGATTCTCGGGGGCGCCTTTGGTGTAGGATGGACGCCCTGCGTTGGCCCAATTCTTGCCGCAATATTTGTTCTTGCCGGGACCTCAACCTCCGCCGCCCAGGGTGCTTTGCTTCTTACGATATATTCCCTCGGACTTGCCCTCCCCTTCCTGATAACCGGCCTCTTTACGGGAACTGTCTCAAAATTCATCCGCTCGGCAAACAAATATTTCGGGGTAGTAAACATAGTCTCCGGCGTCCTCCTAATAATTCTCGGGATAGTTGTTTTCACAAATAATTTCCAGAGGCTTATAGCTTTTATACAATGAGAAGTGAGGGTAAAAAAAATGAAACAAAAAAATATGGGCTTAATCGTTGCAATAATCTTAATTTCTGCTACAATTATTTATCTTGAGAGGCCGGGGGGAGGAGAGGGGGGCATAACTCCACAAGAGGAGCCGGATATCGGTATAGAAATAGGGCAGAGGGCGCCAGATTTCATGCTTAAAACCCCTAGCGGGAGAAATGTTAGACTTAATGATTTTCGAAGTAAGGCGGTGTTCATAAATTTCTGGGCCACCTGGTGCCCTTTTTGCATAGATGAGATGCCGGATATGGAAAGGGTATCAAAAGAGTTCGAAGGGGACCTTGTCGTCCTTGGAGTAAACGTTGGAGAGGATGCCCAAGAGGTGGCCCGGTTCATTGACGAGCTGGGGGTGACCTATACCATCCTCCTTGATACCAACCTGGATGTAGCGACGGGATACGGAGTTCGGGCAATGCCATCGAGCTATTTTATTGACAGGGAGGGAAAAATTGTAGACGTGGGATTTGGGGCTCTTACCTACGAGCAGATGAGAGAGAGGGTCCAAAAAACTCTAGAAGAGGGTTGACCCCTCTAATTCCTTCTCCACGCTATCAAGATTCCTGCTGAAAATACGGCCAAGATAGTGACCAGCAGGACTCAGGGTGAGGGCTTCCCAGATTTTCTGACTCTTCTCCTTTGAGCTGCTCCACAGAAGATGATATTTTTTTGATTCCCCCCAGATTGACCGATGCATCCTGTGAATAGGAAAAGGAAAATAAGGGTAATGCCTTTAAAACCGGGTGCTGTGGCAGCAAAATTGACACGAATATGTGCTGGGCATAGGGAGGTTCTTCTCGATATGACACTCCTTGCAGCCTTCCACCATGATTTCTGGGACCTCATAGTTTATTGTAGGCGCTGGAAGCTTTAATTTTGTTGTGATGGCCTTTTCAAGCCCCATTACCTCCTCCCGCCCTAGAAAGCTGGTCATTTCTCTTCCATCGTCCCCGACAAGCACTGCAAATGGCACGCCGCCGCTCGGGTTATCTAATTTATTTGAATAGAAAGAAAATTCTATCGCGCCCTCGTTATTTTTGAGGTCATATTTATGAAACGTTACCTCGGGGTATTTATTTTCTATGTACGTCATGTATGGTTTTACGGCCTGGCAGTTTGGACACGTCCTCAAATAAAAATAGTGCAAAGTAATACTGGACTTCCCTTCCAGATTTTCATCGTCATCGTCTGACGTTATTACTTTGAACCCAATAGATACTGCGACTAAAAATATTGCGATAAAAATTATTGTCCCTTTATTTTCCTTTTTTTTCGGTTTCTTTCTTTTCTTGATTGTCACATTAGGGTCCTCATTTCCATCGGCTGCATCAAAAGCCAAATCCCTGCGATACTTGCTAAAATCATAAGGATTAACATCGGAAATAAACTTTTGAGTGAATGCCTCCTGTCACTGAATGTCCTAAGAGAAATACTGTGACCTATATAAACAGCGTATATGAATCCGACTGCCATCAATAGCATCTGCATATTCATAATTGTCCCCATGGACAATATGGGTTTTAAGGTCCAGGTTGCAGTTCCAAAAAGGTTCCACCCACGGCCCATAGGGTCAGAGAGTATGGGGATAAGCCCCTGCCCCTCGCTGAACAGGTGCATCGAGTTGTGGGCCAGGTGAAAGAGGAGAGCAATTGGTAGAAACGGATATGCATAGCTTATGAATACGGTTTTTAATGGGACCCGGGTATCTCCAGAGGTCGCCTTTGAGATTACGGCAAAAATATAATAAACGAGAATTGGAAGCGTAATTATCGCCACCATGGCAAGTGAGAATGAACCAAGGTTCCCAAGGCCCGTTGATATGCCTATCTGGGTTGTTAAACCAGACCAGCCTTCAAGCATTGTAACTCCATGAAAGAAGGTCATGCTGAGCATTATTAAGGCCAAATACGCTTCGTCCTTCTTGGGGCTTTTGGATTTTATTAAATCCGTTGCAAATGGCCGTATGTTGAGAGAGATATTATCATATTTGCAGCTTTTTACACATTCTGTGCACAAAATGCAGTAGGTGTTTAAATCCATGACCCGGGGATACTCGAATGTCGGGCAGGGATAGCCCAGCTCGTTTCCCAATGCGCAGTCCCTCATTTTTTGGTCCCGCACTATGCCATCCGCCGAGGGGGATGGATGGCATATTTTACTGCATATCTCCTTATCCCTTCTCCTTAGCTCAAGAGAGGAAAACAGCGAATACAGCCCGCTCACTCTCCCCACGAGGCATGCGTATCTGCAAAATGCCGCCCTTTCGAATATAACGGCAGACACAAGCGTCATCGTGAGCAGCAGGATAGCAAGGTATGCCGTGTTTTTAGGGCTGTAAGTTACGCCGTACCCTAGTTCCAGCCATGTTAACAATACGAAAAAAACAGTGGCAGGATATATATTTTTTAGTTTTTTAGGCCATTTTTTATCGAGTGTAAACAGGTCCTCTTTTTTCTTCCAGAAGGTAAGCCTTCTAATCCACTGGGAAATGGCATTCCACGGGCATACGAGACACCAGACCTTCCCAAAAAAAATTATCACAAAAATCAGGCCAGACCACCATATGAGCCAGGTGGCAATAGTTGCAATATTTTTACTTACGTACTGATTTCCGAATAAGCCTGCATAGATTATTATCAAAAATATGAGGACGAAAGGGAGCTGAAAAAGGAACTGAAAGGGCCTTTCCTTGACAAGACGCCTCAGGCAACCTATCCGAAAAAGGTCATATTTTGGATAGTTTCTCTCGCCCATCCTTCTCTCTACCCCCCAAATATCCTTTTATTTTTTTCCCTTGCCCTTTGCAATTGCAAC
>JAZFTU010000174.1:0-11716 GCA_036446855.1 Hydrothermarchaeaceae archaeon (SeqCode)
AACTTAGGGGAGGTAATGAATTTATTTTTCTTCGTGCGCCTGGAAAGCATATAACCACCTATTTTTGCTTCCAGACGTATCGTCTGCCGTATCTTCACTTTTTTTTACCCTAGATTTGGTGCCGCATTGGTCGCATAATAGATCGCCTTCTCTGTATTCACTCAAGCACTTTCGGCAGTATGGCATAGTTTTTACCTCCTCCGGTTCAACAATTTCTTAAATCACGCCTGCTGGTTAAAAATGTTTCTGAATTAAGATTTTTTGGGCCGCCGGGGGGAAAACATCCCGGTAAGACGTCTGTACTCCGTGTATTCCTCTCCAAACATTTCCTCCATCTCTTTTTCCTCTCTTTTTGCCAGCCGAAAGTACATAAGCGCCAGGACAGGCCCCATAAAAATAGTAATTATCGTAGGCCACATGATAAGAAGCCCGAGGACAATTAGCAAAATTCCCAGATACTGCGGGTGCCTTATGTAGCGGTAGATACTTTCCTTTACCAAGGTATCCTTCGCCAGATATATCCTCTTCCAGCCCCAGAAGATGAAAATGAAGCCGGAAATGATTATTGATGCGCTGATTATATGAATCGCAAAATATGCATTTGAAAAACCAAGACGCTCCAGGAGGGAAATCAGAAGATGCCCCTCCCTTATAGTGAACCCGATATCAAATCCAAAAAATGAAGTTAGGATGTAAATTGTCAAGGGAAATCCAAACATCTCGGTAAAAAGGGCAATAATGAAGGCCTCGTATATCCCCATTGAACGCCAGTCTCGCTTTTTAAATGGGATGATAAAGCCTATTGCAAATATGGAAAACAGGATTACAGATGCCAGAACAATGCTCCAATTTCCGTACTCGAAGGGCTGCACCATGATACTTGCCCATTCGTTGGGAGGACTAATATAAACTTTCGGTTGGGCCGGAGCATTAGGACTCCTCCCCAATCGGAATCCGGAGGAGGTGAATAGAGGCCAGGGACCCCCTTAGAATACGAAATGAAGAGAGTCATTCTTCAGGACAACGGAAACTCCCTGACCACTTTATATTCGGGGGTAATAGTTCTTGTGTCTACTGGACATACATTATATACGGGTATATATGAACTTCAAAATATGGAAGTGGGAAGTAACCTCCTCTTGTTTCTAATTTCAGTCATCCTAATTTCGTTTAGCGGAGTTGCGATGCCAGGTCCCGTATTTGCAGTGACGGTTGCAAAGGGGCACAAGGACAAAAATGCAGGAGCCTTAATTGCATTCGGACATGGGATAATAGAATTCCCCCTGATGCTACTCATTTATATTGGATTTGCAAAGTTCTTTACCTCCAGCGCCGTAAAGACGGTTATCGGATTTTTAGGAGGCGCCATGCTTGTTTATATAGGGGTGCAAATGTTTCGTGCAAGAAAAGGCCAGGGATTTGAAGGTAGGGAATTGTCACTTGGCCCGATATCCTCCGGAATATTTGCCACCGGGGCAAACCCATATTTTTTCCTGTGGTGGGGAACCGTTGGCGCTGCCTTGATTGTAACTGCAAGCACTTTTGGATTTTTCGGGTTTATGCTATTTTCCCTAATTCACCTTCTATGTGATTTTTTTTGGGGCCTTTTTGTGTCTACAGCAACGTTTAAAACGAAGCACCTGTGGGGGAGAAAGACGCATGAACTGGTATTTGGCCTATGTTCTGCTATTTTAATTATTTTTGGAGCGATGTTCATCCTTTCATCAGTAAATATTTAAATAAGGGAAAGAATTGTTATTTACGGCACTGTTTTTCCATAGTTGTGACAAAAAGATTTTTTAATCAGGAGATGCAATTTTGCGATATTCTAAAAAAAGGAGCTGATTAAGGGTGGAGATATATCACAAAAACATGACACTGATTTTTATCACAGGGATATTGTTTTTGGCAGGTTTTAGTGAAATGGTCTTTTCTGCCGAAGAGGCGCCCGGCACGCTTGCGCCATCCGCGCCACCAGAGACAACGCCCTCGCCAGCTCCAATGCCGGTTCTTTTGATGCCACCAGGAGATATAGGCATTATCCTGATATTCTTAATAGGGATATCGGCAGGAATTTATTTTTTTATAAACACGACCAGGGGAAAATAGGACTTTCATTTTACCTATTTTTCAACAAAATAAACGTTGCTTTCATCGTAGCCAAGCTCTAAAAACCTTCCAGTGCTCAAGATTCTATGGCTCTCATAAATTGGAGCTACTCTCTTTTTCGGCCCGATTACCGAGCCCTTTTCGATTACCACTCCATCACCTATTACGGGCGTCATGTCATGGCTGCCCTCATTTACCTCAACGTCCAGGTCTCTGTCTATTATGCTCTTTTTTGAAATAGTTGTGTACCTCCCCACGATACAGCTGTTCAGCCTAACTGACCTCCCGATGTTTGTAAAATCCATGACGACGGAATTTGTAATTTTTGTGCCTTTTTCTATTTTGCAGTAATCGCCAATGCACGAGGACTCTATAGTTACGCCGCCTTCTATCTTGCAGTGCTCTCCAATATTCACATAGTCCCCTATCTTAGGAGGCTTTTTTAGATTCTCAATGTTTCTTAGGGTCGAAGGATGAATCCATCTTTTGTTGCTTCCCCGGGTTATTCCTGACAGGGACTCATTAATCGTCGTCTGCTTGCCGGTGTGCTTGATTCTGCTAAGCTTTCCATGAAGCATGTCCTGGGTAGTCTCTAAAAGTGCCTCGGGGGTCCCCACATCGGCCCAGTAGCCCTCGCATATGTGCCCGTATACTGGAAAGTTATTTTCGCAAAGATATGGCAGGATGTCCTTTCCCGTGTCCATCGATTTGTCAGTAATGCCCCCCAGGACCTCCCGTATCCGGGGAGAAAATACATAGATGCCTGTGTTTATGAGCCTCGATGTTGCCTCATCATTTTTTGGTTTTTCGATAAATCTTTGAATTTTTCCGTCCGGGGAAAGCTCAACAACCCCGAAAGGAGAAATGTCCCTGCCTTCATCCAGCTTTTGGAGGCCCACAGTAACTAGCGATTTTTTTGACCTGTGGAATCGGATTAATTCTGAAAGCGTTATGTCCAGTATGTGATCCCCGCCAACGACGAGGACATCATTTTTTATATCGTAAAATTCCATGCAGAATCTCACTGCGTCGGCATTTCCCCTGTCGGCATATTTTGGCTGGTACCTGAATTTTGCACCAGGAGTTATGCCCATCATTTTTGAAAAGCCTTCGCCCCCCTTGAAAAACTCATTTAGAAATAGCGTATTCCTAACGCCCTTTCCAGCAAGTATGAAATCCCTAAAGCCCTGGTTTACTATGGCCTCGAATGTTCTACTTAGAATTGCCATCCCGTTCATGCTGACGAGTGGCTTTGGATGCTGGAGAGTTAAAGGGTACAGCCGGGTGCCTTCTCCTCCTACTACAGCTATTACTACTGGAAGTTCCTGCAAATCAGCCCACCTATATAACCTTTGGGTAAATTCTATATATACTTTAGGAAATTTGAGTTTTATTGCAACGACAGTAGTTCACAATGTAACTCTCGGACTGTAAAAGGACCTGGTTTTTAGATGGTTACCCTTTTCTCAAAATAGTGCAGAAATCTACATTCCGAACTACTGCGGAATCAGCTTTACGCTCAAAGCTTAAAAAATTGGAAAAACTATTTATTTGTTTTTTATAATAATTTGTAGAAAAGAGGGCTATTTAATGGCGAAGGTACTAGTTGTAGACGACGATGAAAGTGTACTGTACTTAACCTAGCTGGTGCTGAAAAAAGCAGGCTACGAAGTTGTATTGGCCAAGGACAGCAAAGAGTGTTTTGAGAAAATATCCAAGGATAAGCCGGATGCAATCCTTTTGGACGTTATGATGCCGGGAGATGACGGCTGGGAGGTGTGCAGGAAACTCAAAAAAGACGAGAAAACAAAAGACATTCCCGTTGCGATGTTCACCGTGCTCAAAGGCGTGGAAGCGAAAAAGGCAAATTTTGAATATGCCCATGCAGACGCTTATATAGACAAGGACCTCTCCGACAGAAATCTTATCCCTGTAGTCGAAATGCTATTAGAACTCGCAGAGAGTCGAAAAGAGTAGCAAGGGTAAAAACTCATGCATCGAAAGTATTCTTATTAGAGTAAGTGTTAAATATTCTTTGATTTAATCTGACTATTCAGGGCCAAAAATCGTAAGATTTCTACAGTGTGAACTACTGAACAAATCGTTAAAGTTTTATACCTCTTGAGCATTAGTTATGTAGTATGAACGGGATTAAAACAGGCTATGTCCTCCTTTTTGGAGTTGTAGTAGCCCTCCTAAGCAGCATTTTCACCGGAATTATTATAGAGCGCGGTATTGAGCGGGGGCCAGTATATTCTCCTGTGCCTTCTGAAATCGTGATAATAAATGGAACTGGAAGCCAGGAGGCTATTGTAAGCACCGTATTTAATCAGGTGAAGGACTCTGTGGTTCACATAACCTCAAGAACCCGCGAGAGGGATGCGTTTATGAGGCTCACGCCGGTAGAGGGCGTGGGTACAGGCGTCATAATATCCGCGGAGGGGTATATTCTGACAAACAATCACGTTATAGGAGATTCGGACGAGCTTCGGGTAACTCTATCCTCCGGGGAGGATTTGGAGGCGAGCATTGTTGGAGTGGACGTAAATACTGACCTGGGGATAATAAAGATTGAGCCCCCAAAAACGCTTACCGTAGCAAAACTTGGGGATTCTGACAAGATTAAGCCCGGACAGATGGCAATTGCTATTGGAAACCCGTACAGGCTGGACCATACGGTTACGGTGGGCGTCATAAGCGCCGTGAACCGTACGCTAACTGTGGAAGGAAACTACAGGATTAAAGGGGTTATCCAAACCGATGCCGCAATAAATCCTGGAAATAGCGGGGGGCCTCTTCTTAACTCAAAAGGCGAGGTCATAGGGATTAACTCTGCCATAATTACGACAACAAGGGGTTTTCAGGGAATAGGTTTTTCAATACCGATAAATATTGCAAAGAAAATATCTGGTGAGCTTATAGAGAAAGGGAAAGTAGTAAGGCCCTGGCTGGGACTTACCGGGATGGATTTAACTGAGGATATTGCAGAATCTTTAGATATAGATATAACAAAGGGCGTAATACTTGTCGACGTGCTGGAGGGGGGTCCTGTGGACAAGGCGGGGCTCGTCGGCATCGAATCACAATTTTTGAGGTCAGATTTTGTGCTGGGAGATATCATAATAGAGATCGGCGGGGAGAAGACAGACTCGATAGATGATTTAATCGATATAAAATTAAAGCATGAAGTTGGCGAGACTGTGGAAATCAAATACATTCGAAAGGGAGAAGAGAGAACCGTCAGGGTCACTCTCGGGGAAAATCCAGAAGGCTGATTAAAAATTCATACGTTCTGGTGGGCTTTTTGTGATGCAAAAATCTGTAAATGTCCTCGGGAAGGTCGATATCCAGTGAAAGTTCAAATGAGTCATGTATAAAAGGCTCAACGCCCCTTTTTTTGGCCTCTTTTTCGTGGTCAGAGAAGCTTTGGGATGTGAACCTGCCGCCTATTACGTCTGGGGGGCGGCGGTATAAAATCCCTGTGCCGCCCCTGCTCGAAGGTGATATGATGAGCGGATGGGTTTTTCCGAGCAAAATTATCTCTTTTACATGGTGGCGGCTCAAAAGGGGTGTGTCTGCTGGAATAAACAGGGTTCCCTCTGCACCATTTTCTACCGCATAATCGCTTGCCTTCTCCACTGCTTTTCCGAGGCCCTCCTTTCTTTCCTCTTTTATGAAATGGAAATTACTGTCGATATCAGATGTTAAGTCAGTGGGGCTTATTACCACGGTCTCAATTCCTTTAAGAGACTCTAAAACATCTGAAAGCATGCTTAGCGTGAGCTGCTTTCTCTCCTCTAAAGAAAACATGCCCGAAAGCCGGGTTTTTGCATCATCGAGTTTATTTACCGGTATTAATGCGAAAGTAGACGGCGCCATCACCATAATTTTTTTTCTATGTTAATAAAATTAGCGCAAGCCTTATATGGGCAGGCTGCTTGAAACTCTATTTTGGAGGAAGTCAAATTATATCCAAAGGAAATGGGATAGAGCTAAAAATTGGGGATACAAAAATTAATCTCGACCCCAGAAGGAAGGCAGATTTATCCTTCGTCTCCCATGCGCATTCTGACCATGTGCCGTCCTCCATTGGTGGAAAGGTCCTGCTTTCGAGTCCAACTCACTCCCTGATTTCAAAGGATATTTCTGCGCCGTACGACTTTGGCGAGGACATCCAAATTGAGAATCTGAATCTTAGCATCCTAGAGTCCGGCCACATGCTCGGTTCCGGGCAGCTCCTCATAGAAAATGGCATGAGGGTTGTTTATACGGGAGACTTGAACTTGAAAGGGGGTCTTACCACAGGTAAAGCTGCCGTGCCAAAGTGCGACGTACTGATAATCGAGGCGACATACGGACACCCCCGATATAACTTCCCAAAGAGAGAGGAGGTAGTTAAAGAGATAAAAGACTGGGCAGATGACTGCCTGAAAAGTGACATCACGCCCGTATTGCTGGGATATTCGCTTGGCAAGGCCCAGGAACTGACAAAATATTTGAGCAAAGATTTTTCCGTCTCCGTTCACAGGTCCATCTATGATAACAACAAAAAGTACGAACAGCTCGGTGTGGACCTGGGGGAATACGAAATGTTTGACGGAAGTTGCAGTGGAATTGCTATAATTCCTCCTGCGGCACGAAAGGGCCTGAATGGAGAAGACCTCTGCTTTGCGTTTGCAAGCGGCTGGGCCCTGCACAAAGGTGCAGGACGAAGGTACAGTACCAAAGCAGGGTTTCCCTTAACCGACCACTCAGGATTTGACGACCTCATAGAATACGTGGAGGGCGCCGACCCCCAGGTTGTATACACGACCCATGGATTTTCAAAGGAATTTAGTGAAGAGCTCGGAGAAAGGGACTTTTATTCGGAAGCGATAAATTAAAAATGCGCCTAATCGTAACCTCTCAGACTGACATCGCCGGCTCCAATGTCTACAAAAGGCTTTCAGAGGGCTTTGGCTTTAGAAAAGACGGGGAATTTGAAGGCATGCCCGTCTGCAAAAAGGGCAACGTCCTGCTTATTGCAACAGAGAGGGGGCAGACCGAAGCAAATCACCTGGACCGATTTTTTAGTCCTGATTACTACGTGTTTGCATCGCGCCACAAAAGCGAATCTCTTAAAAAGACGCTTACCGTGCACGTAACAGGCAACCTCACTATTGAAGCGAAGGTCGGCGGAAGGCCAAAAGAGCTTTCCTATGCAAATTCTGGGGCCATGAAGGCGGCCCTCCTCGAGCTTGACAGGGGGATGAGGGAAATTGCCCCCGAATATACGGTCTCGATGGAGGCCACGCACCACGGCCCTACAGAGCTAAAAAGGCCCGTGCTCTTTGTCGAAGTCGGGAGCACAGAAGCGGAGTGGAGGGACAAGAATGCAATCGAAGTTGTATCGAAAGCTGCGCTTGCGGCAGCCGAAAGCCGCCAGGATTATCCCAGGGGGATCGGCATCGGGGGAAATCACTACGCGCCGCTTCACACAAAGGCGGTGCTGGGTACTGACATATCCATCGGGCACATCATACCTGCCTATGCAATTTCTGCGCTCTCAAAAGACATTTTTCTCGAGGCTATTGAGAGGACGTCTGCAGAGTTCGGTTTTCTCGACTGGAAGGGCATGCGTAAGGAGCACAGGGGGAAGATAAAAAGATTTGCCAGAGAATGTGGTCTTAAGCTAAAGCGGGGGAGGGATATAGAAAAGGCTCCGGCCTATCCAGAGTTCGAAATCGAGGAGGAGTTCTTCAGAGTGGCGGAAAAGGCAGGGAGAAAAATAATTTCCGATGCCATTACAAAACTCGGCGCAGTACCTAAAACAGATGCGAATGGCAGACTGTCCAGCAGGTTTTGTGCACCGCATGACTTGCGAAGGGAAGTAATTATGGCATGCATAGAGGCGCTGAAGCAAAAATACGAGATAGAGTACAACGGCAGCCTGATTTTAAAGGAGGAAAAGCTAGACTTGAAAAAAGCAGGAAAATTAGGGATAAAGCCCGGACCAATTCTTGGAAAAATTGCAAGAGGCCAAAAGGTAATAATCGACGGAAAAACAATCACCAAAAAAATGCTGGTAAAAGAGGTAATCAAAACTGTTCAAATAAAAGAAGGGATTACTTTAGATGTAATAAAAAAAATCTATCCGACGTAGACCAATTTTTCCATTTCCCGGGTCTCGTATCTTCTAAGGAAATTCTCGTATGCCTCCTTTACCTCTTTTGTGATACTCGGCCTTACTTTTTTTATGGCTGCCGTAAAGTGTTCCGGTGATATCTTCTTCTTATCAAAATCTCCATTTTCGCGCAATACCTCTCTTATTGCTATCATGGCAGCTTCCCTGCATACGGCCTCGACATCTGCACCGACATACCCCTTGGTATCCTTGAGAATTGCATCGATAGATACGTTTTTATCAAGGGGCATGTTCTTCGTGTGCACTTTGAATATTTCGAGTCTTGCATCAACGTCCGGTGCCTGAACCAAAAGAACCTTGTCAAATCTCCCGGGCCTCACAAGTGCCGGGTCAAGAAGTTCAGGCCTGTTTGTCGCAGCGATAACTGTGACATTGTGCAGCTCCTCCAAACCGTCCAGCTCGGTTAAGAGCTGATTTAACACTCTTTCGCCTACTCTTGCACCTGTCTCCATGCCCCTCATCGATGCAATTGAATCTATCTCATCGAAAAATATGATGCATGGCGCCGCCTGCTTGGCCTTCTTGAAAATCTCTCTTATGGCCTTTTCACTCTCACCTACCCACTTGCTGAGTATCTCCGGCCCCTTTATGGATATGAAATTTGCCTCGCTCTCGTTCGCTACTGCCTTTGCAAGCAGCGTCTTTCCGCATCCTGGCGGGCCGAAAATGAGAACCCCCCGCGGGGGCTTTATGCCCATCTTTGTAAAGGCTTCCGGGTACTTTATTGGCCATTCAACTGATTCCCTTAGACCTTCCTTTATTTCCTTCAGGCCGCCAACATCGTCCCACCTAACATCAGGCACCTCGACAAATACCTCTCGGAGGGCAGAGGGTTCTGCCATCTTAAGTGCCGCTTCAAAATCTGTTTTAGTAACTTTTATTTTCTCGAGAATTTCTGGTGGTACGGACTCCTCTTCGAGGTCTATCTCATCAATTATGCCCCTGAGTGCATTCATCGCCGCCTCCTTGCATAATGACTCCAGGTCGGCTCCGACAAATCCATGGGTGAGGTCGGCGAGTCTATCGAGGTTGACCCGGTCGCTCTTGTCTTTTACTTTCTCTGTTATGGGCATGCCCCTTGTGTGAATCTGTAAAATTTCCTTTCTTCCATCCCGGTTTGGAACGCCGATTACTATCTCCCTGTCGAACCTTCCAGGTCTTCGCAGAGCTGGGTCAAGTGCATCTGGCCTGTTTGTTGCCCCGATTACTATTACTCTGCCACGGGCCGTAAGACCATCCATGAGACTCAAAAGCTGGGCAACGACCCTTCGCTCCACTTCGCCATGGACTTCCTCCCTTTTGGGGGCTATCGCATCTATTTCATCGATAAATACGATGCTCGGGGCATTGTCTTCTGCCTCTTTGAATACCTTTCTTAGGTTCTCCTCGCTCTCGCCATAGAATTTGCTCATGATTTCAGGGCCGTTTAGTGGATTGAAAAATGCATTTGTCTCGTTTGCAACTGCCCTTGCTATCAGGGTTTTTCCGGTACCTGGAGGCCCGTGAAGAAGCACACCTTTTGGAGGCTCAATTCCAAGTCTATCAAAAAGCTCGGGGTGTTTCATGGGGAGCTCTATTATCTCCCTTATCTTCTGGACTTCGCCTCTTAGGCCCCCGATGTCCTCATAAGTAATATTAGGTATGCCTTCCAGGGGCTTAGTCGGCCCCTCCTTTACAGATATTTCAGTAAAATCTGCAACCCTCACTATCCCTGGAGAAGAGGTCCGGGTCACAGTGAATGGAAGCGTTGTGCCTAGTACCCCCACCACCACTCTGTCCCCGGAAGTTAGCGGCCTCCCGAGAAGTCTTCTTTTTAGAAAATCTCCAAAGCCGACTGAAAATTTAATCGTTTGCGTGGGCGCGAGTGAAACATTCTCTGCATCTTTTATTTCCGCCTTTTTAATGTTTACTTTATCGCCAAGGGATACGTCGGCGTTTTGACGTAAAAATCCGTCCATCCGAATAATGCCAAGGCCCTCGTCTTCTGGATACGCACGCCAGATTATGGCCCCGGTGGATTTTTTGCCTTTTATTTCGATTATGTCCCCTGCAGAGACCTTGAGGCTATCACGAGTTTTTGTGTCAAGCCGAACTATCCCTCGCCCCACATCGTTTTTCATTGCCTCTGCAACTTTGAGTTCAACTGTCATTTTCGATTTCCCTTTTTTATTTTAACCTTATAAATATTATTGGACCGTCGTATTCCAGGGCATCCCCGGAAACTGGATAGTGTCCCCGCTTTTTAGATTGTGCTCGATTATTATCGACCCCTGGCCTACAGATACTACCGTAGAATCCCATGGGGAATCCTCAAGCTTGATAATTTGTCCCTGCTTAAGAAGCATTTCTATTACCGTCATGTTTTCAGTGGTGTAAAAAATGGATGCGTTAAAACTCGTTCCAGGAACGTTGATTGTCTGGCCCATTGTAATGTTTGCGGTGCCGAAGTTTGTCATGAAATCCTCGTTTGTAAGTTCCATGAATCTTCTGATTTCCAGGGTCTTTGGTATCTCCTGGACTATGGGAATTTCCTGCACCAGAGAAGAATTGTAAAATCCGTATGCTTTATCAGGGGTGAAGTTTACTTTTTTCGTCTCATTTATTTTCATTCCAACTACCGCCTCATCAAATCCCGCTATCATCGTGCCGGCGCCCACGATAAATTCCAGCGGCTCGTAGAATGGGCGCTCCCTAAACCACGCAACTTTGGGTATGGTTGCATTTCTTGCTATCTCAGTATAAGCAGTATCAAAGACCTCGCCGCTTTTAAGGCGCCCGGTATAAAATGCGACGACCGTGTCGCCCTCCGATGCCATCATTGCGCTGGCATCGCCCGTGTAGTTGGCCTTTGAAATGTTTATTAGCTCAATGTCAAACGTCAACGTCCTGTTTGCCAGGGGGTTGTTTGGGTCTATGTAAATTGTGGTGTCATCATGGGATATTGTCTGAAAGCCGCGGGCCGTAATTGTCGTTGAATCCACAGGGTTGTGTCTAAGTGTCACTGTACTTACCTGTGGTGCAGCTGTTTCCAGAGGCGGACTTAGGGCAGTGGGCTCTACCGGCTGTGGGTTTTGGAACAAGAACGCCCCTGCAATGGTTCCAAAAAGCATTATGCCCGCAAGTATTATCATCACCATGCCGCTCTTTTTCTTTTCCTTTCTTAACCGTGCCATTCATAGAATTCATCCGGCAGGGATATAAATACTTGTTTTTTGTCACGTCACCTTTACGCTGTGCCCAGTGTGCTCTTCTTTGTGCCTCAGCGGGGCCTTGATTTCTAAAATGCCGTTGTTGTACCTTGCAGTGGTCTTCTTCGGGTCAATTTCAGCGTTGAGCGGTATGCTTTTTTGATACTTTCTATCCTTGGTCTCTGCGCTGATTTTAATCTCGGTTTCTGTAGCCGTGATATTTACGTCCTTTTTT
>JAZFTU010000175.1:0-3463 GCA_036446855.1 Hydrothermarchaeaceae archaeon (SeqCode)
CTATCCTGTACTTTCTTCCCATTTCTAGGTTATTTATACAGGCATTAATCAGCTTGCATCCCTGGCATTCTTCTGCATCGCCATAGTTTATGAATTCATATCCAACTTTAGCTATTTTGGAGTCGACGATAGTAAGCACCATTAAATTACCCCCGTCTCCTCTGCAAGTGACTGTGCGCTCTTTTTATCGAGAGGTATATGTTCTAGTATCGTATACCTTTGTGGTCGTATTTCTCTTGCCTTTAGGAGTGCCTCTACAATTGTCTCGTAATCAAGCCCAAGCTCTGCTGCCGTCGTCGGAGCACCTATCTTTTTTAGAACGTCCCTTATGGTCTCCCAGTTCCCCCCGTGCATATGCATCATCATAATTGAGCCAATTCCACATTGCTCTCCGTGGAGCCCACCATTTGGGGATAAAATATCGAGGGCATGGCTAAACTTGTGCTCCGAGCCGCTTCCTGGCCTTGATGTTCCTGCAATGCTCATGGCAACGCCGGAGGATATCAACGCTTTTACTACCTTTCTTGTGCCCTCTTCGGTGCGTTTTGCAACTACGCTACTTGAATCCATAATTATCTTTGCCGTCATCCTGGAAAGAGCGATTGAATACTCGCTTATCACCTCTCCTGTAACCCGATTTGCAAGTTCCCAATCGAGGGTGGCTGTAAACTTGGATAGTATGTCTCCACACCCGCTTGCATAGAGGCGAAGGGGAGAATTCTTAATTATCTTCGTGTCTGCAAGAACGCCAAGAGGGGCATGGGCTTCAATAGAAACAGAACCATCTCTGCCCTTTATCGAGGCCCTAGAAGATGCCATGCCGTCGTGAGACGCTGCTGTTGGGATGCTTAAGAATTCAATGGAGCTTTTTTTTGAGGCAAGCTTTGCAACGTCTATCACCTTTCCGCCGCCAATACCCACGACAAAATCTATATCCTCACAGGAGGCAGTTATCCTTTCCACTTCGATTTCCGAGGCATCGTCAATTAATTCGACGACGGTTCCATGCCTCCTCTTGAGCACCTCCTCGCACTTTTTACCTGCTATCTTGTATGTGGTTTCATCTGCCAGAATAAGTGCCCTCCCTTGTAGCTTTAGGTCCTCAAGCAGAGAATTTAGCTCCAGTACCGCATCCTTTCCCACAAGAACCGCTCTAGGGAGTTGCATGTATTTTGATTTGAATTTCATTGCATTGTCATTGGCACAAACTTTTATGTATCTTTCCTTTTAATATCCTACTATGGCAGAATACACCGTTCAGGACTATTTGATTTACTTTGCTATACTTCTTTTGATACTGTGGTTTTCTTCAAATGTCGTCTTTAAGAGGATAAAATTCGACAATAAATTTTTACTTATTACGTTTCCCTTCTTTTTTTTCGGGCTATCACTTAGAATGCTCGCAGATGTTGGAGTTGTTGAAAGAAGCAAGCTATGGAACATAACCCCGGGGGTACACATCGTTACATTTGCCCTGGGTATTGCAAGCATTGGCGTGGGACTGTTTCTCCAAAGGCGATATGGCATAGAATACTGGAAATTTCCCTTTGCAATTGGCACAATACTTGCGCTATTTACCACCTATAACCTTGCCATTAATATCAATCATCCAGTAAGGATACTCTATCCTTTCGGGCTTGCGGCGGTAATTACCGGGGCAATATACGCTGCGTCAGGCTTTTTTAGAACTACAGAGATTTTCAAAAGGCCAGATAACATTGCGATAATATTTGCCCATCTTCTTGATGGCTCAGCAACGTTTATAGGAATCGACGTCTATCATTTTACAGCGGAGCACATTCTCCCTGACCTTTTAAT
This sequence comes from Hydrothermarchaeaceae archaeon (SeqCode), assembly GCA_036446855.1. Classification (GTDB taxonomy): domain Archaea; phylum Hydrothermarchaeota; class Hydrothermarchaeia; order Hydrothermarchaeales; family Hydrothermarchaeaceae; genus JAHJSX01. Next base: position 1,819 of record JAZFTU010000175.1, read on the forward strand.
CTCGATTACAGGAACAGGACTTGTCATGATTCCATTAAAAATCGTTGTGGTGCTTCCGATTTTGTATTTTGTAGAAAAGTGGAGAATCGAGGATGGCGATGGAAAACTTCATGAGTATTACATACTAAAATTTGTCTTATTTATACTGGGCTTTGGTCCTGGAGTGAGAGATGCAATACTTCCGGGCACATTGGGCTAAATTACTTATTGGGATATTAATAATCCTGATTATTTCTGGATGCACTTCTAAGCCATCTCAAATAGAGAATTCGACTGTTCTTGAAGTTAAACCCCAAATAGATTATTATTCGTTGGGGGGTTATACGAAGAGGGCCGATGAGGCGTTTTATATACTCGCCGGTAATTTTACTTTGGCAAAAAAAACCCTAACTGAAATCGTGATAAATCATGCCCCGGTAAAAAATACCTTTACCAGAGACGAAAATCTTAATTTGGTGGTTTTCAGGGGGACATTTAACACCGGTGGCCACGGAATTACAATAGACAAGGTCGAAAGGATTGGAAGCGCCTTTAGTGTGCATGCAACTTATACCGACCCTGGCAGGGGTATGATGGTAACCGAGGCCTTCACCCAGCCTGCAGCTATTATCCCGATAGGCAAACTTTCCAAAGGCAGCTATCGAGCCGAATTGAAAGTTACCAGCATAGTCAAAAGCGATGATGGAGATAAAATCATAGAGCAGGATAAAGAACATGAGAGCATTGAATTTGTTGTCAAATAAATAGGGTGTTTTTTTGGCCATCGAAAGAAAGAAAAAATTCAGGATTCATCTGTTTGCTGTCGTACTTTTCCTTTTGTCCGGGACTTTACTTTCAAGTCCTCTAAACTCCGGTGCCCAGTATCCTGACTTTGAAAAAAAATTCTCAAAAGGACTTTTAGAAAAGCTCAATTCTTTGAAGGCCGACGAAAAAGTAGGGGTAATTATAACACTCAGAAAACCTGCGGGGAAATTTGGGGCTCAGGCATCTAGAAGCTCGGTCAGAAAAGACATACTTTCAGGAGGAGGAAAGGTCAAAAGGGAGTATTCGATATTTGAGGGGATGGCAGCAGAGATTTCTGCTTCGAAGATAAAGGCACTTGCGAGTAATCCCAACGTGGAACTCATAGTAGAAGATAGGCAATTTAAAGCCTTCCTGACAGAAAGTGTCCCATTAATCAACGCCGATGACGTTTGGAATAAAACATATGCCGGAACTAAAATAACTGGGATAGGTCAGACGGTTTGTGTCATTGACTCGGGCGTTGACTATACTCACCCTGATTTAGGAGGGGAGAAAGGACCTGGTTTCAAAGTCCTGGGTGGCCATGACTTCGTAAATGACGACAATGACCCGATTGACGACAACGGGCACGGCACCCACGTTGCAGGAATTATTGCTGCGAATGGAACCCTGAAAGGCGTTGCGCCTGATGCGAACATAATTGCCATAAAGGCCCTAGACGAATTTGGATTAGGGTTTGAACGCGATATTTTAGCCGGGATAGACTGGTGCGTAAGCAATGCGAGCGATTATAATATAACGGTAATCAGCATGAGCCTCGGCAGTGGGTCATACACATCATACTGCGATAATACAGAGACGCTTTTTAGAGACTTCATCAATACAGCAGTTGCAAACAACA
>JAZFTU010000176.1:0-5239 GCA_036446855.1 Hydrothermarchaeaceae archaeon (SeqCode)
GACCCCGTAGCTCCGAGGTCATTGATATGGCATGGAGGTAAGAAATCGGCCTCGTCTCTATCTTTTCTGACTTAAAAATGGCGTCTCTTAGGATTACTGCACTTTTGGGATCTATGTAAAGCTCAGATATCCTAACGCCAAATGCGGTTGGTATGTACTGCCCCCCCTCTTCTCCCATAAACCCCTCCTGGGTCAAAAAAGAGACAATGTTTTGAATAATCTCTTCAAGCATATGAGTTTCCTGCTGGTGGGCAAAAAATGTCTTTTTAAAAAATTCTATGAGGCCATTGTAAGAGTCCGCATATCCTGTTGCAATCGCTGAAAGTGTGTGGGTTCTTAGTGCAGACTCCACGGCAAGCTTTGAGTATATGGCCTCCGGCCGTGCCAGCACATAATTCTCAAGAAGATATGACCTCTCCTCATAGCTCTTTGCCACCATCACTGACTCGCCATAATCGTCGTACTTGGGCCTTCCTGCCCTGCCGGACATCTGCTTTATCTCCATAACAGGAATTTCAACCCTCCCTAGGTTAGAATCGTACCTGTGATACTCCCTTATTATCACCCTTCTTGCAGGGAGATTAACACCTGCGGCTAGCGTTGGGGTTGCAGCCATGATTTTGACAAAATTTTCCTTAAATGCCCTCTCCACAATTTTTCTTTGTCTTGCTGCGAGGCCCGCATGATGAAATGCCGTACCCCCCTCTATGCACCTTGCCAGCTTTCTGCATATCTTTGTAGGCTCGCTCAGTGTATTTAAAATATCATTTGAAAAGGATTTTAGTGCCTTTTTTTCTGCCTTTGAAACAAACTTGTTTGTGCCGGAAATGGAATCGATGGCAAACTTTTCAGACCCTGCTCTTGTGTTTACAAAGGCAAGGCTCTGTCCCTTTTTTTTTACGGTTTCGAGGGCAAGGTTTTGGACCTCACCCTTGACTATCTTCTCCACCTCAATGAGCTTTGAGTCATTGAAAAATATCTCACCGTTTGAATAAACCCCTTCCCTTAAGGTTACGGGTCTCCAATCACTCAAAATTAACTTTGCGCCAAGCCACGATGCAAGCTCTGATGCATTTTCTATTGTAGCGCTGAGTCCAAGTATCAGGATGTCTGGCAGCATGTGCAAAAGTTTTGCGATTGTAACCTCCAGGGTGGGACCCCGATGCCCGTCGTTTATGAGGTGGATTTCGTCCACAACCAGGACCTTTACGTCTCCCAGCCACTCGCTTTTGTGTCTTAAAAGGGAGTCTGCCTTCTCGCTTGTAGTAACGATGATGTCATAATTTGCAAGCCATGAATCTGAAGCGTCATAATCACCGGTGGAAATGGTACTCGTAATTCCTATGCTCTCGTACTTTTTGAAGTCCTCAAGCTTTTCAGATGCAAGGGCCCTCAGTGGGACGATGTAAAGGCACTTTCCCCCCCTCTCCAAAATTGACCTCACGGCCAAAAGTTCGGAAATGAGCGTCTTTCCGCTTGCCGTAGGAACGCTTATTATAAAGGAGTTTTTAAGATTCAATAGTCCGTTTTCTACTGCATCGGCCTGCGGAGGATACAGCTCTTTTAGGCCGGATTCCTTTAGTACCTTTATTGCCTTTTTTGGCATGCCAAAATCTGCAAGCTCGTCGATTTGCATGGATGAAACAACGTTTTATATATTAATCAATCTATTGGAAGATATGAAAGTTGGGCTTCTAAAGTACACCGAGGGGGGAATAGATCTCATTTCCCATTCTGCGCGGGTTAGCGGGCTTCCTGAAAATCTGCCTGACAGCGAAATAATCAGAATGATTGTGGAAAATGATTATACCAGCGCTCTTGAGCACATTTCTTTTACGTTCGACCTAAAGGACATAAGCATTGCCATGTCCAGGGAACTCCTGGAGCACAGGATAGCATCGCATACCGCAAGGAGCACAAGGTACGTAGAAGAGGGAGAATTCGAATACTATACGCCAGAGGAGTTTAAAAAAGATCCGGAGGCCCTAGAGATATACAGCGATGTAATGAAACATATATCAAAGTCATACAGAGAGCTAAGGGAAATGGGCGCAACTAGGGAGTCAACGAGGCACGTCCTCCCGCTTGGTGCCCATACAAACTATATATGGACAGTGAATGCCAGAAGCTTGATTAATTTTCTGGGGCTCAGGCTGTGCGTAAGAGCAGCGCCTGAAATCAGGGAACTTGCAAAGATGGTGCACGAGCTCGTAGTTAGCAAATATCCGGAAATCTTTAAAGGTATTGGATGCCGGGGGCAAAATCTTGCAGTCTGTCCAGAAAATGAGGTCAGAGATAGCCCACAGGGAAGGGCCTGCCCGTATAAGATACCGGGGAGCAAGGCATATATACCTACAAAAAAAGAAGCACGAAAAAAGAAGCTATGAGTTCATTGTTATCAGCACCTTTTCACCTGTACTGATCCTCGGTAAGACTGCATAGGTTGTCTTCCCATCGTCCCATGTCCGAAGTGCCCCGTTTATTTGCCTTGTTGGAGAAATCTTGATAGTTACTCCATCGACCGGCTTATTTCCGCTGTTCTTGGTAGTTATACTGTTTCCATCCACGGTAAGCTCAAGATTATTTTTTGAAATCCACCAGTCGGCAACCTGCTGGGCATTTGCAAACCAGACTGATTTTTTTTCGGCGTACTTAAGAAAACTTGACAGGTTTTCTATGTTTTCACCTGCTGTCGCAACGTGTGTATAAAATGTAAAAAGCCCCCCCTTTTTGTAGGTATTATCAAATGCAAGATAAAGGGGGAGTGTAGAGTACCCTATTGATTTCTCGTTCCAAAATACGTCAAAATTCATTGAGAGGGGTATTTCGACAATTCCACTTGAAAGGTAAGGCATGATGCCTGCATACTGCGAGGAGTCGTATGTATAGCCCATATCGATTGCTGCATTTATCGTGCCCTTATTACTTTTTAAAAACGGTGCCCGAAAGCCTCTGGGTTTAAAACCTTCGCCTAAAAGCCAATCATGGGCCATCTGCATTTCCATTAACTGAAATTCATGGCTTAAGCCTGAATTTTTCCATTCGTCCTGTTCCCATGCCATGCTTGCAACTTCATAGCCCCTTAATGGCTCTAGGTCTTCGGGGCGGTCCTTAAAGTATCCTGCAACCACAAAGAAGGTAGCATTTTTGGAGCCCAGGGTATTTACAACTGTCTCTATCTGGCCAAGAGTGGCAAGTTCCGTATCAAAGGTTATGCATGTCGCAGACTTATATCCCTCTGGCCAATTTCCTATCTGTACCTCAGGGGGACTTCCGAGGCATCCGAAAGTTAGAAATAAAATTATTATTAGTCTTCTCATCTTGCCCTACCTGCTATGAGAATTAAAAGTAGGGAAGACAGGGGGTTGTATAAATAGTGGAGGTGGAGGTGGCAGAAAAAAATAGTCCCCTGTCTACCCTTCCTATTCCGAGCGATGATGCTGGGAATCTTGATACACCAGAAAATTTTGGCTGGACCAAAATTTTCGGGCATTTAGCTCTGACAATTTTTACATTTGATTCCATTTTCACAAAATATGCTTGCTGTTCTCAGCAGCCCTTTATTTTTCTCAAGGCATGTCACTATCTCTCCTGCAGAGAGGTTCTCCTTTATGAAGAGCGCCTTGTATTTTTTTGAGGTTCTTAAAGCAAGGTTCCTGTCATGAGTTACAAACAAACAGTTCAATTTGTTTACAATCTGTAGAACCTCTTCATCATTCATTTCCGTATCGATGTCACCTATGTGCAGGGTCCGGGTGCCCCCATTTAATCTCTTTACCTTCTTTGGTATGTTGGCGTCCAGAATTATATCCACAACCATGCTAAACCTCTTCACTCCCGGTTACTTTTTTTGCCCAGAGGTGTTTCTCCTCAAGGTCGCTTATAAGTTGCAGGATTTCTTCCAGCCTTCTTTTCTTGTGCTCCAAAAATCTGTTTTCTTCAATCTTTTCATCGTGAAGCTCTCTAGTGGCAACCTGCGTTTTTAGAGTACTGCTACCAATTCGACGGGTTTCGACTTTAGCAGTTTTCATAAAGTCCTCCCGTATATCTCCAGTATCCAACAAGTGTATTTTTTGAAATCTCCTTTGTTAGCTCCCAGAGTGTTTCAGAATCCGGGCAGCTCTCATCAATGCGCACTTGTGCCATCATTCCACCTGTGTTCAGCGGATGGAATGCCCCTTCCAGCTCTAGCCTTCTCATTAGAGCTATCTTTGCATCCTCCCTTACGTGAGCCGAGTTTGTATAATAAATGCTGCCCAGATCAACGTCCCCCCTCACTATTGCCCTGCCTGGAAACCTTCCATAGTCAAGTTTTGCAAGCCTGAAGGAAGTGGATTCAGATGGCGTCTGCGTAAGTGCCCAGCGCATACCTGTTTCATCTGACCATCTTGCAGTTGTGTCTGACATATATTTTATGACCTCAAGCCCAAATTTCCATGAATCATTGTCCTTGTGCATCTCCTTTCCAGTGAAGGCCTGAACCATCTCATTTACGCCGGTGTATCCTATGGAGTTCACCATCCTGTCAAGCCGATAGTAAGGCTCACCGTTGGCATCCTGCGTCAAAAAAGGCAATAGCCCCTCGTTTAGCCTTCGCCCGATTACTTCTCTTTTTATCATTATCACCTCTTTTGCGAACCTCAGCCTGTCGTCAAGAATTTCGTAGAACTTGGAATCGTCCCCACGTGACTCGTAGGAAATCCGGGGGAGATTCAACGTTACTACCTGCAGGATGCCTGTGCGCATGGCTCCATTCATTAGATCGTCAAAGTCTGAACTATCGTTCCGGAGCATATGTCCACAGCTCTGTGCAAAGGCGTTTTCAGGTAGATAATCTGCATGCAGATTTATGAAGTACGGCATGCCGTATTTTTCGACCGTTTTGTGAACAAGGATCATGAAATCGTCGTACCCCTCTTTCTTTATGTCCTCCTTTCGAAGCTTGTAATTCGGCTTAGGAAGAAAGAAAGGCTTTTTTGCATGGTCACCCTTAAGATAAACCTCTGTAAGGGCCCTACCTAGCAGCCTTGCTTCCTCATCAAAATCTCCATACGTTGTCCCCTCTTCTGTTTTCCCTCCGGGGAGAACTGCAGGTATATCCGTAGCGATGGAAGGGCATCCATACTCAATTGCAATATCGCTTGAAGCCATCTGCCCGCCCCTGGCAACATACATCTGGGACATTTCATAGATAAACATCTGTGCCAACTGTTTTATCCGTGGATATGTGAGCCCCCGC
>JAZFTU010000177.1:0-4375 GCA_036446855.1 Hydrothermarchaeaceae archaeon (SeqCode)
GCTGATTCCACAAAGGAGGTCTTCAAACGTATAGTCCATGTTGAACCGCGGTATCAGATTGTAATTTGTCATGATTACCCTTGCTTTAGATTTTACTTTCGATGAACAATGTATCCCCCCCCTTGCCAGAAGGTCGACGCACCCCCACTCAAGGTGTTTTAAGGCATTCTGTGTAATCTCACCGAAACTTTTTATCATATCCTAGTACCTCTCTTATTCACATCACGCCTCACCGTGTGTGGCCATGTCCACGTGGATTACACCGCAAATATCCTTCTCTATGCCTTTTGGCACGTCAAATACCATTACCATGAAAGGTGATGGGGAAGGGTCCACGACAAATTTTTCAACTCTCGTCTCAAGAACACTTGGTGCAAAGGGCATGAACCAATCTCTTTTTTTAAGAATTGTGTTTATTCTGTCTTTAAAGACAAAAAACAGGGCCCCAAAATAGACAGAAAGCAGTGTTATATACAGTGCCGAGATTACTATTACCCTCACAAAGTTAAAGTCCCGGTTCAGGAATGTATCTGCAACTATTATGAAAACCAATATCACAAGGTAAGATGCAAAGCTAAGGAGGAGGGCCATTTTAATCCGTCTCATGAAGAAAGCTCCTTTAAGTTTTTAACCCTCTTTTCAATTGATGGGGTATTGTCAAAAAGCGAATTGAATATCTCGTCATTTAAGGGGTTTGTAAAAAACATGTGTGCGTGGGAGGGATTCATCTGTAGTTTTATTCCTTCCATCTTTTTTAGGGCACTTTCTATCTTTTCTGGCTTTCTACACAACATTGCGCTGTATTCGTCTGCGATATATTCTCGCATCCCTGCTTTTGTAAAACGTATCAGAAAGGCTGCGTGTGGGGCAGAAAGGGACATTGCAAAGAGCCTTATCAACCTGGGGCCGGGGTCTGTTTTCTGACCAAAACCCAGCAGCATGGCACAAACAAGCGCGAGAGTTGCCGATGCGGTAAGGACGCCGCCGAGAGCTGCTGCAATTGTTGCAAATCTGATGTCATTATTTTTTATGTGAAACATCTCATGGGCAAAAACCGACTCAAGTTCATCAGTGTCAAGAATTTTCAATGCCTCAGTCGTAACAAGGATTGACGCATCATTCGGCCCCCTCCCAATAGAAAGCAAGTTTGGCATAGGAAGTTCGAAGGTATATAATTTAGGGCAGGGAACACCTGATTTTTCGGAAATGGAGCTTAATGTCTTAAGAAGTTCTGATTCTTCCCTTACTATTTTTGCGTTATACCATCGTGTGATTATTCTTTCTCCATGGCGCACGATTGCATAAGTGAAAATAGATACTGCTACAAGCCCTAATATGGCTGCTATAATCACAATCCAAATTACGCTTATCGCCATAATATCCTACTGAATTTATAAAGATAGTCTTAAATAATTTCAGATAAAAAGGGGTAATATGGCAGAATTAAACAGGATAAAAAATGTTAAAATGGGAAGGGACGTTGTAGTTCATGCTTTTGGAAATCTCTATGGCTGTGAAATCGGAGATAATTCCAAGATTGCGTGTTTTGTCGAGGTGCAGGAGGGGGTAAAGATTGGAAAAAACTGTAAAGTAGAGTCCTTTGTATACATCCCGACAGGAGTTACAATAGAAGATAACGTATTTGTCGGTGCCAGAGCATGTTTTACAAACGATAAAAGGCCCAGGGCGACAACAGGAGAGGGTAAATTGAAAACAGGAGAGGACTGGCAATTATTAAAGACTCTGGTAAAGAAAGGCGCATCAATAGGCGCTGGCGCTGTCATACTCCCGGGCCTTACGATTGGCGAAAATGCAGTTGTCGGAGCAGGCGCAGTTGTAACTAAAGATGTCCCGCCTGGAAAAATAGTCGTTGGAAATCCAGCAAGGGTGGTACGAGATGCAGATTTTTAAGATACCCCTCATGAACCCTGCCTTCACAGATGAGATGAAAGATGCTGCAATTTGCGCTCTTGAAAGCGAGCGCTTTGTTCTTGGTGAGAGCGTATTTAAGTTCGAGGAGGAATTTGCAAATTACTGCGGCACCAAATATGCGGTCGCGGTAAGCTCTGGCACGTCAGCTTTACATCTTTCCTTGCTTTCACTTGGGCTCGCAGGTAAGGTCATCACAACTCCAATGTCCTTTATTGCAACGGCAAATTCCATATTGCATGCCGGTGGAGTCCCGGTCTTCGCTGACATCGAAGAGGGCACGGGAAACATTGACATTGAAAATTTATCGACAGATGGCGCAGATGGCATCATGCCTGTCCACCTATATGGGCAGCCCTGCGAGATGGATAAAATTTTGGAGCTTAAGGAGGAAGGGCTTACGGTTGTTGAAGATGCATGTCAGGCCCACGGTGCAGAGTACAGGGGGAAAAAGGTGGGCTCTATTGGCGACGCTGGCTGTTTTTCCTTTTATCCTTCCAAAAACATGAATGTGGGTGGCGACGGGGGCATGGTCACGACAAATAATGAAGAGATTTCTGAGAAAATAAGAAAATTACGGGATTGTGGAAGAAAAGGCAAATATGAACACGATGTGGTGGGATATACTCACAGGCTAAATACTGTAAATGCTGCAATTGGCCTTGTACAGCTTAAATACCTGGATGAATGGAATGAAAAGAGGGCAAAGATAGCCGGGATTTACAGGAAACTTTTGCCAGACAAAATATTGCTTGCTGAAAAGGGGCATGTAAAGCACGTATACCATGCATTTGTGATAAAAGTTGCAAAACGCGAAAAACTGGCCGGGCATTTAAGAGAGAGCGGAATTGAGGTAGGGGTTCACTATCCCCTGCCCATCCCTCTCCAGCCTATTTACCGGGAGCTTTTTGGTTATAAAGAGGGCCAATTTCCGGTGGCAGAAAAATTCTGCAAGGAAGTTTTATCACTACCTATCTACCCACTCCTATCTAAGGATGAAGTAGAATTTGTCTGCGAGAAGATAAACGAGTTTTTGTAATGCTATGATTGTCGTACTTTCTGGAGGCACCGGAACCCCAAAGCTGCTCCAGGGCATGATGGATGTGGCAGGTCCAGAAGACATAACTGTCATCGTAAACACTGCAGAGGATATGTGGCTTTCCCACGGATTTTTTTCACCGGACATAGACACAGTTCTCTATACACTTTCCGGCCAGATAAATGCGGATACCTGGTACGGAATTTCTGGCGACACCTTTGAGACGCACAGGAGGCTGATTTCTTCTGGCCATCCGGAGATGTTGAACATAGGTGATAGGGACAGGGAGATGCACATAAGACGTGGAAATTTACTGAAATCAAATAAGACCCTTACTTTGGCCGTAGATACCGAGCGCCTGAAGATGGGTATAGCATCAAAGGTCCTACCCATGAGTGATGATAAAGTCCAAACGGTAATTGTTACGGCGCATGGGGAGATGAACCTTCACGAGTATTTAATTGAGCACCGGGGAAAACCAAAGGTAGATGATATATATTTTAAGGGAATTAAGAATGCAAAGGCAACAAAGGAGGCTGCTAGCGCCGTTAAGCATGCGGACAGGGTGATAATCGGTCCGAGCAACCCGGTATCGAGCATTCTTCCAATAATCTCCCTCTCTGGATTTAAATTTGAAAGGGAAAAAACCCTGGCAATATCACCCCTAATCGGTGGAAGGCCGGTAAGCGGCCCGGCAGATAAGTTCATGCAGGCCAGAGGAGTTAAGCCGAATATCGATGGGTTAGCATCAATTTACCATGGCCTCATCCATACGCTCGTAGTCGATAACGATGAAAAAGACCTTGAAATTGATGACATAACTATAGCTAGAACTAACACAATAATGAGAAAAAAAGAAGAAAAGAGAACTCTTGCAAGGTTTGTTCTTGCGCTTTAAAAATAGCGCTTCAGAATTCCTTGTAAAGCTCTGGCGTGCCTTGCCTCGTCCCGAGAGCTCTCGTCGAAAAAGTCGTGCGCTTCGTCTATGTCATTTTCTTTCGCTGTCACAGCAGCTTCACGCTTTCCTTTGTTTGCCCCTAGTTCACCTGCAAGCATTTTCTCAACGTTCTCTTTTGTGCTCTCAGAGATTAGGCCATTTAGCTCTGCAAAACGTGCAGCATGCCAGGCCTCGTCCCAGGCGATGGATTTTAATGCCTCTGAAATTTCAGGAAAGCCTTCACGCAGCGCCTGTTTTGACATTGCAAGGTACAATCCCACCTCGCTCGTCTCTCCCTTAAAGTTCATCATTACAGCGTCTTCAGTTTGAGTACCCTTTGATACTCCTATCTTACTTTCAAATGTTGGTTCCATTATTTTTCCTCCTATACCGTAGCAAAATTATCTTTTAGAGAGCCGCATTCAGGGCATTTCCCTGGTCTGCACCTAGTATCTTTTTTGTATCCACAC
>JAZFTU010000178.1:0-6731 GCA_036446855.1 Hydrothermarchaeaceae archaeon (SeqCode)
GAGGTCAACGAAGGCGTGAACTGCGAGACCTGCCATGGAACGGTGATTTCAGGTGTACCCATAACAGAAACTCACGAGAAAAAATTTAAACCTGGACGGGAGAATCTGAAAAAACAGGATTTCTGTGCTAAATGCCATACCATGAAAAGTCTGATGACTGGTGATCTCATGATGTCCCTGTACAGCGAATGGCAGGAGAGCGAAGCTGCCAAAAAAGGCATTACATGCCAGGGGTGCCACATGGAGCCCAGAGAAAGCGAGCTTCGTTACCACGGCTTTGATACCGTTTCACTCAATGCAGAGATTTATCAGGGCGACTTGATTTTAAAGGATGTTAAGCTCGCCTTCCCTCAATTTAGCTTGTTGATAGAAAACCGCGTGATGGGCCATGCTATTCCGGCGAGCGGTCCCTCAAAAATCCTCGGGCTAGAAATATCCTTCTTGGATATGGAAGGCACGGAGACTTACAGGGTCACCCAAACATTTGCAAAAAAATTTGAGCTCATGCCAGTGATGGGCCTTATGCCAAATAAGCTCATAGAAAACACCCAGCTTCAAAGTGGCGAGATGCGGAAATTAAGCTTCACGCTTCCATCTTCCTTAAAAGGCCAGATAAGTAAGGCGAATCTCACATTGCGATTTTATGAGGTCTCAGATGAGTATCAAGGAGATATTGAAAAGGCGCATTGGATAAGCGACCCGGTTTTAGAGGAGGAGGTCAGCTTTTAATTTTTATGCAAGAAGATGCACGGTTCGTATCCTTCTCCCTAATTAATAAAAAAAATAAAAAGCCAAGACAACAACTGTTTTCGATTTAATAGCTTAATACGACATGGCACCACAGGTCAAAAGTATTAAACTTTTACTGTCTCAAACACGCCATGGACTACAAATCCTTCAAAATTTCTTTGTCTGGTGTAGACCGGCTAAGGATAGAGATTTTCAAGAGGGACCATGATATCAACGAGTTTGTGGTCCAATACGAAGCTCTTATTAAGGGGGAGTGGCGGGAAGTGGTAAGATACGATAACCGAGGTAAACCTCCTCATGCAGACATTTACGACGTTAAAGGGAGAAGGTATAAGGAAGAGATTCCGGATATTAAGCCAAAATTATTAATCCCCTGGTGCATTGAGGATCTCAAGGGGAATTGGAAGAGATATAAAAAGAGGTATCTCCGATGGATAAAATAAAAGCCGAACTTGAAAAACTTAAGGACAAGGTATACATCAAAGAGATGAATCGAAATCTGGAGTTTGCCAAGGAATTTCTAGCCAAGGCTGCTGAAGACCCAAACTTACTGGATTCCGTCCCCGAAGGCGCTCTTCTTGTCCCCTATCCCATTCTAATTCATAAAAAAGAGGAAGAAAAAGCAAAGGCATAAAATGTTTTCGATTTAACCCACTCCCTTTATTAGCCTTTTATTTTCTTCTAAATTTCGACCAACTCAGCAGCTTTTGCAATCTTTATTAACACAGACAAAATTTTATATAATACCCTTAACACTATACTCACTTGGAGGACTATTTATGTCAGATTCAATACCAGAAAATTTTAAAGATTTGTTTGAAAAGAAGACCTTTGCGTCTCTTGCCACCATCATGCCGGACGGAACTCCCCAGGTTTCTCCAATTTGGATAGACCTTGACGGAAACGACGTCATCGTAAATTCTGCCAAAGGCCGGCAGAAGGACAAGAACATGCGCGAAAGGCCGATGGCCACTATTTCGATACAGGACCCACAAAATCCATATCGCTACATAGAGGTGCGCGGCAAGGTTGTAGAGGTAACCGAGGATGGGGCAGAGGCCCATATCGATAAAATGGCGAAAAGGTATCTTGGCCAGGACACGTATCCCTACAGGCAGGAAGGAGAGGTCCGAGTACTCTACAGAATAAAACCTGAAAGAGTAGTTCCCTTCGCGATGTGAAGCGAGAACGTCCAGAGGGAAAGATGGGGGAGTTGGAAAGTCCGATAAAGGCAGCTTTAGTCATCTCCATAAGTAGAAAGTCAGAGCCATGGATGGACAGACCACTAGTTAAAGGATTGAAAATTAAAAACCATCATCGAAAATATTTCAGTTTATTCTGATTTTTCAGAAATGTTTGAAAATGTTGAAACTTCCTATTTAGCCAGGTGATTAAAATAGCAAAAAAAAAGACAGGCGAATCCTGCTGCAGGGTAGAATCGGTAATAAGCGTGGATAACCGGGGGCAGATGGTACTACCAAAGGAGATACGGGACAGGGCAAATATTCGTGATGGCGATAAATTGGCGGTCTTAAGCTGGGAAAAAGGCGGCAAGATATGCTGCATATCCCTAATTAAGGCTGATAATTTTGAAGGGATGGTAAAGGGGCTCCTTGGCCCAATGATGAAGGAGATTGGTGCCGATTAAGCTATCTATTGGAAACTAAAATGAAGGAAGAAAAAATAAGAAAATCAATAAGGGAAGGCTATGGCAAAATAGCCTCGTTTGAGAGTTCCTGCCTTGAGTCATCAAGTTCATGTTGCGGAAGTTCTGTGGCGGTTCTGGACTTGAGCAAGAAAATTGGCTACACTGAAGAAGAAATCAGAGTGGTCCCTACTGGGGCAAATTTAGGTCTTGGATGTGGCAACCCCGTAGCACTTGCCTCTCTAAATGAAGGCGAAACTGTCCTGGATTTAGGCTCGGGTGCAGGTATCGACTGCTTCCTTGCAGCAAAAAAAGTTGGTGAGAAGGGAAAAGTTATTGGTGTTGATATGACGCCCGAAATGATTGAAAAGGCAAGAGGCAACGCCCAGAAAAGCGGAATTGAAAATGTAGAGTTTAGACTTGGCGAAATCGAAAATCTGCCGGTGGAGGACAGCTCGGTTGACGTTGTAATTAGTAATTGTGTTATCAACTTATCTGCAAATAAAAAGAGGGTTTTTGAGGAGGTCCGCAGGGTTTTAAAGACTGGTGGAAGAGTTGCAATTTCCGATATTGCCCTCCTAAAAGAACTCCCAAAGAAAGTTCGGGAAAGCATTGAGGCATATGTAGGCTGCGTTGCAGGTGCGGTACCTGTTGACGAGTATAAAAGGATTGTTAAGGCATCCGGGCTCAGGGATGTAGAAACTACAATCAAAGGGACTTCCAACTGCATAGGTCCTGATACAAACGATCCGCTGGGAAAGGCTCTTCTTGATAACTTGAAAGAGAACGAGGCTCCTGAAGAATATATTGTCAGCGTTTATGTAGAGGGTAAAAAATGAAAAGCGGGCAAGTTCTTTTAATTTGCGGAATGATTCTCTTTGCTTTTTTCTTGATATCAGGAACCTCTGTGCGGCCCTTCGGGTGGAGCCCAACAATTGGACCCGGATTGATATTTCCCATCATGGCCATAATCTGCCTCCTTATGATGGTAAGGATGATGGGCGGGCGACACAGCGGCGGAATGGGCTGCATGGACCATGGCCGCGAAGAGGAAAAGGGTCCCCTTGATATCCTGAAGAAGAGATATGCAAATGGCGAGATAACAGATGCCGAGTATCAGAAAATGAAAGATGCGCTATTAGATTAATAGTCCACGCCTATCCCCAAAAAATCCTGCCTGCCTGATAGAATGTCCCTTGCGATTTCTGCGCTGCCCATAGCTGCCGAATATCCGTTTATCTTAAATACTCTCGCAGTCCCACCAAGGGAGTCCTTCAAGGGGCCAAATACATTCTTATGCACACCTGCCGAGCCTGTGATAACAAAGGCGTCTGGCTTTATCTCTCCAAGAAAGGATATAATCTCCATTCTTGCGGCGAGTATCAGGGACTCGCGGGCAAGTTTAAGGTCCCCTTCCCCGGCCTCTAACATCTCTTTGGGTTTTTTTGTCGGGGAGATTTTTGTTAATCCTGAGGAGTAAAATGCCTCGTTTGCTGTAATCTCCCCTGCATCTATCCGGCGGATGGCCTCAAGGTCAAGGGGCCCGTGGGACAGCCCCAATGCGCCAAGGCATGCGTCGATGGCCCCAAAAAACTGACCATCCTTAATTGCGATTGTCGAGGTGTTGGAGCTTATGTCCGATATGATAATGCTGCCGGCGTCCATCTCCTCATTTACCCGGAGGTACGCATGGTAAGATAAGCTGACCTTATCTGAGGCCCCCATGTGTGAGTAGAGGGCCCGCATCCTGGGGTCGACAGCCGGGGTGTTCCTGTGAAGGCCCGGTATCAGGACAGCTTCCAGCCCGGAGCCTGCGATTTCGTCATAGGCCCTCGTTCCACCGCCGACGTACCTACCCGTCTTCTTTTGGAGGACGCCCCGGTTTTTGACCTTTTTTATGTTTGTGATTTCTGTTATCTCATCGCCCATTGAGTATGCCATCCCCACAAGTTCAATGTCTTCTATCGGGAAGTGGTCTCTAATTTCCTTTAGCGTGCTCACGTGCCGGGCAGCTGTCCTGTCCAGCGCAAACAGTATATTTTCGGGAAGTATGCAAAATCTCACTTCCTGCGTTCCATGGTCAATTCCCAAGACTGACAAAGCTTTTCACCATTATCCTATATTCGGGGAGTATTTTTTATACTTGCCCTTTGTCTTTTCGATCGGATATTTTTTAGAGTTTTTCTCGATTTTTTCAAGAAGAGCGCAAGATATGTCAATGTTCAGGGCGCTGGAGAGGGCGAGGCAGTAGTTTAAGACATCAGAAAGCTCCTCTTCTATTTCCTTTTTATATGTGGGCCTTTCCAGGAGTTTATTTATATCTTCATCGCTTTCCCACTGGAATTTTTCCAGGAGCTCTGCAGATTCAATTGAGATTGAGACGGCGAGGTCTTTTGGGATGTGGTACTTTTTCCAGTCCCGCTCATCCCTGAATTTTTCCACGGCAGCCTTTAGCTCAGCAAGTGTTGTGTTCTCATCATTTTTTTTCATTTCTGGCACTAATCGATTGCTCGGGCAGAATATAAAATATTGTAAAGGAAAAACTTACGCATAGGGGGGGAGGCCCTCTACAGAATCCACATTGGAAGGACTTAATACAGGAGATTTTAATTCGCTGGCGAAGGGTTTAGCAAGGGAGAAAAGAGAATAGTGTACACGTGTGTTGGTTCTTTCAATTATAACAGATTAGTGAACTCATCTACGGTTACTTTAGCATCTTTCAGAATTCTTCTTAAAGTTCCTTTCTTCAGGGTTTTTCTGAGAGGCACCGTTATCTTGATTACCTCATTTTCAACTACTTTTTCAAGCCGAACATGACTTCCTCTTTGTCTGACAAATACAAAATCAGTTTTTCCCAGCGCCTTTATGGCATTCGCTCCAGAAACGGCGGGAAGTTTCACTTTAGGCCTCCTCCACCTAAATCGCCAACTCGACCAATTCAACGCCTTTTTTCAGAGGGGCCCTTTCTTCTTTAGGCTCTAAATAAAGTTCTATCGCTTCTCTGATATTATCCAGGGCCTCTTTCTTTGTGTCGCCTTCAGAGATGCACCCAGGTAAAGATGGCACATAAACTGTATATCCTCCTTCTTCCGCTGGCTCCAAAACGACCTTGAATTTCATATAAACTAAGTTAATACTAACGAATATAAAACTTATCACGGTTTCAGATTATAAGGGGGGGTATTGACCGTGGAGGTGGAGGATTTTATTTGTCTACCGGTCTTGCTATCTGGAACTTCCCGTTTTAAAGACCTACGCCAAAATAGATTTAAACCCGACAAAAATATTTTATGTGAGAATCAGGCAATTGTAGAAATTATGTCGAGCTTTGCCTACGGATTTGTGAATGCCCGTGTAGGGGCGATGAAATCGAATCTTTTGAGCAGCCTCGAAATAAGCTCCCTCCTTGAGTCCAGAAATTTTGACGATGCCGTGGCCCTTCTTAAAAGCACGGCCTATGCAAAGGAGCTTTCGAAATTATCCTCACCGTCGGTCTGGCAAATTGAAAATGCACTATTAAATTGCGTACTTCAGGATTATGAAAAGCTGCTGGTGTCTGTAAACGGGATGCCCAGGTCCTTTTTGTTGCACTATAAAAAGAAGTTTGAAATCGAGGCCATAAAATCACTCCTGATAATGAAGAGCAAGGGCGAGGAGATAAAGGAGTACCCGTGGATACTTGAAAAGGCGATTTCCATACCCACAGCAGAAAGGCTGGTGGATGCAAAAACACCAGAAGAACTTATAGAACTGCTGAGGTTTACACGTTACTATCAGATATTGCAAAAGGTTGTCACAGAATGCGACGAGAAAGGGACGGTCTATCCCTACATCAAGGCCCTGGACACGTATCAATACGGTGAGTTGAGAAAGATTATAAAAAGAAAGCTCGGGGACAGGGATAAAAAAATTGTAGGGCACCTCGTTGGAATTGAAATCGATGCAAAAAATCTTCTAATAGCCCTGCGAATCAGGGGCTCGGATGAGGAGGATATTTTGAGCTGGATGGTGCCCATGAGATACCGCCTTTCTGATTCGGATTTAACTGCTGCGTTCAATGTAACATCACTTACAGAGCTTCAACAGGTATTAAGATATTACACTGACATAGTCTCCACAAGCGCCAAGGTGTGCGAGGAAACACAGTCATTATTTTCCTTGGAGCAGGAATTTAAAAGGTTCATATTAAAGGAGAACAATCGGGTCTTTTGCGGGAATAGATTTCACATGGGCGTGCCACTTGCCTACCTGAACTTGAGGGAAAACGAGGTAAGGAACATTACTGCTATACTCCACGGAAAGGAGGAAGGACTTTCCACCTCAAAAATAGAGGAAA
>JAZFTU010000179.1:0-15075 GCA_036446855.1 Hydrothermarchaeaceae archaeon (SeqCode)
ATCTGCATTAATCGTGTCGGGCGGAAGAGGCCTGCGCATGGGCCAGGACAAGAAGTTTCTTAAGATTTACGGTAAATCGTTTATAGAACGGGCCGTAGATGTTGCAAGGGAGTTTTCAGATGAGATAATCGTCTCTGTCGGTTCTCAAAAGCAGATGGAACACACATTGGCCCAGGGCATAAAGGACATAAAAATCGTTTCAGACTTAAAAGAAAATTTGGGACCGGTTATGGGGCTTTTGACAGGGATGTATGCTGCAAATGGGGAGTGGGTAGTATCACTGCCTGTAGATGCGCCGATGATGAAACCCGAGATATTTAAAAGCATGCTCAGTGGGCGGGAAGGATTCGATGCGGTCGTGCCGGTCAAAGGAGAGCTTTTGGAACCCATGCACGGGGTTTACAAAAGGGACGTTATGATAAAGGCCTGCGAGTGGGCCCTTGAGGTTGAGGGAAATCGGTCCTCTCTTCAAAATATTGTCAAGGGTCTAGCAAAGGTAAATTACATCCCCGTTGAGGATTTCAAGGAATATGACAGGGAGCTTTTGACATTTCATAACGTAAATACGCCAGTTGATTTCAAATGGTTGATGAAACAGGCAGATGGTAGAAAATGACGGGCGTCCGGGGAAGGGGATTTTTCAAAAAAATGCCTGTTGGAAGGGCCATAAAAATAATTGCAGCCAACATAAGGCCCCTCCCATTCGAAGACATCGGCATCGCCAATGCCTCAGGTAGAGTGCTCGCAAGAGAGGTTACGGCAGATATGGACGTTCCTCCTTTCGACCGCTCTGCGATGGACGGGTATGCGGTGAAGGGAGAAAACACATTCGGGGCTGGGCAGTCAAATCCTATTTATTTTAGAGTAATTGGAGAATCATTGTCCGGTTCTACTTTTGAAGGGGAAGTAGGGGAGTTTGAAGCTTTCAGGATCATGACGGGGGGGGAGCTCCCAAAGGGTACTGACGCGGTCGTTATGCTGGAGTACACAAATAAAAGGAGAGGGGGAGGAAAAAAAGGGATAGATGTAATAAAAGCCGTTCCACCCGGGAAAAATGTAGTGCTCAGGGGCGAGGACATAAAACGAGGTGACCCCATATTTAAAAAGGCCCATGTTTTAACGCCACATGACGTGGGCATTTGCGCAGCGGCTGGAATAAATAAAATAACGGTGGGAAAACGGCCCAAAGTCGGCATCATTTCAACAGGTGACGAGCTTACGCGCCCTGGGGCAAAACTCATAGCAGGACAGGTTTACGACATAAACAGTTACGAACTATTTTCGCTGGTAAAATCCGCATTCGGAGCACCAGAGATGCTTGGTATCATAAAAGACGACTATGAGCAATTGAAGGGGGAAATAAAAAAGGCCATAAAATTCGATTTGGTTATATTGAGTGGTGCTACATCTGTTGGCGAAAAGGACATAATCCCTCAAATAGTGGATGAATTAGGGAAATTGCTTTTCCATGGAGTTTCCATGCGTCCTGGAGGTCCGACGGGTATTGGGATAATTAAAGATAGGCCGATTTTCATGCTGCCGGGGCATCCTGCTGCTTCTATCTTTGGATTTGAGGTATTCGTACGAACCGCCCTGCAAAAGATGCAGGGGTCCACCCCATTTAATCCGTATCCACCGGCGGAGGGGATACTTTTGAAGAAAATCGCATCCGAGATAGGGCGGAGGGACTTTATCTGGGCGTCGATAAATAATAAAGGGGAAATAGAGCCGATAAAGACGACTTCTTCGGGAATTATCACTGGCATCTCACGGGCTAATGGATTTTTTGTGGTGCCAGAGAATACCGAAGGAATTGAAAAAGGGAAAAAAGTAACCGTAAGCCTCTTTCGCAATTTATAAATACGTTCCTAATATACTAAGGGGCCATATGGGGCCATTGGAATTTCACGATATTGTCTCAATAGCAGAAGCAAAAAGACGGCTTTCAGAGCATTTCAAGGTGCGCCCAAAAAGTGAGAAAGTAATTCTTTCAGAGGCATATGGCAAAGTTGCGTTTGAGGATATCATTTCAAAAATAGACGTCCCGCCGTTTGACCGGGCCAGCATGGACGGGTATGCGGTAACAGCTAAGGATACGTTTTATGCAGATGAGGATAGGCCGGCCCAATTGAAATTGAAAGGGAGCATAATGGCAGGCCACGATGCGAACCTGACAATCAAGGGGGGAAATGCAGCAGGGATTGCCACAGGGGCACCGATGCCAAAGGGGGCAAACGCGGTCGTAATGGTGGAGTATACTCAAAGAAAAGGAGAAATTGTTGAAATATACCGGTCCGTGGTGCCAGGGGAGAACATCATGGCAGCAGGCTCAGACATCATGTGCGGTGAGACCGTTGTTAGGGCAGGTGCGATAATCTCTCCCCGGGAGATGGGGGTACTTGCTGCGCTCGGGATAGAATTGGTGAACGTTTTTAAAGGCCCAACTGTGGGGATTATTTCCAGCGGCGATGAGATAGTAAGTCCGGGTAATCCGCTTAATTTCGGGAGCATCTATGACGTAAATGCCCTGGCAATAGCCGGCGCCGTCAGGGAAAACGGCGGCATCCCAAAATTTTTTGGCATAGTAAAGGACGATAAAGATATCATCTTAAAAAGGCTCAGAGAGGCCATGTTCTGCGACTTGGTCATTATATCTGGAGGGACTTCTGCCGGTGCAGGCGATTTGTTATATAAAGTAATCGGTAAGCTGGGAAAACCAGGAATAATTGTTCATGGCATTTCAGTAAAACCTGGAAAGCCGACTATAATTGGCGTTTCTAGGAAAAAACCCATTTTTGGCCTTCCCGGATACCCCACATCCGCAATGATTGTATTTAGCATCCTTGTCGCACCAATATTAAGGGAACTATCTGGCCTTCTGGACGAGTCAAAGAAACACGTAAAAGCAAGGGCCGCAATGCGCCTTTTTTCTTCCAAAGGGCGATTTGAATATATGCTTGTGAACCTTGTTTCTGATTCTGATGGCAGATACAGTGCGTATCCGGTACTTTCTGGTTCGGGAGCTATAACAACCCTTTCAGAGGCAGATGGTTATGTCAAAATCCCTGAAAATACAGCGATGATTTCTGAGGGCAAAGAAATTTTGGTGACTCTTTTAAGCAGCGGGATAAAGCCTGCAGACCTCACAATCATCGGGAGCCACTGCATAGGAATCGACGTTCTTTTAAATGTCATGAGCAGGCGAAAAGCTCTTCATGCGAAGATAATAAACGTGGGCTCATCAGGCGGGCTTTCGGCCGCAGGCAGCGGAGAGTCTGACATTTCAGGCACCCACCTTATCGATGAAAAGACAAAAAGTTATAATGTCCCATCCCTAAAGTCTTTAGGCATCTCTGATAAGGTCTTTCTTATACGCGGCTATGACCGGGAGCAGGGGCTTTTAGCTTCAAAGGACAATCCAAAAGGCATCCGGGGCATATCTGACCTTACAGGCAGCAGTATTTCATTTATCAATCGCAACCCAGGCTCTGGCACAAGAGTACTCTTTGACCTAGAATTAAAGAAGCTTTCCCGGTTAAAAAATGTTTCATTGAATGAAATCAAAAGTCAAATTTCGGGCTATGAAATCGAGGCAAAGTCACACAGCGCTATTGCCGCTGCCGTTGCCAGCGGGCGCGCGGATGCAGGCCTTGCAATCAGGACCGTCGCCCATCAATATGGACTTACATTTATCCCGGTTTGTAAAGAAAATTTTGACTTTGCAATCCCAAAAAAAAAGATAGAAAAACCCTCTGTTAAGAATTTTATTAGAGCACTAGGTTCAAATGAGTTTAAAGAAGAACTAAAAAAAATACCCGGACTCATTCCTGCGAAAGACGCAGGAAAGGTCATCTACACTAAAGATTAACCGGATTTTATTTTAGAAAACCTTTTTTACACAGACATCCAAAATCGATTGGAGGCTTAAACTTGGAAGAACTGTGGGATAAGATAAGCGGACTAAGCAGCGATTTCAGAAAAACTATGGAGCTTGTTGAGACAGAGATGGACCGATATTTCTCCGAATCCCACCCGACAAAATTGTATAATGCCTCCCGTCATCTCGTAAAGACAAGGGGCAAGAGAGTAAGGCCGGCGCTCGTTCTCCTATCATATGGCGCCGTAAATGGCGACGCTGAAGATCTCAGAAAAAAGGTAATCCCAATAGCGATTGCTATTGAGCTTGTGCACACCGCAACGATAATACATGATGACATAATTGACAGAAGCTCAATGCGGAGAGGGGTTTCGACTGTAAATGCCAGGTGGGGAAACGATACTGCCCTTATTGCAGGGGATTTGATATTTTCCAAGGCATTTGGGATTTTAGGAAGCCATGAAAAAAGGGAGCTTAGCGGGATAATCTCTAGCGCATGCAGCAGGCTATCTGAGGGGGAGATACTGGAGATGCTGCATACCGGGGACATGTCTATGACTGAGGAGGTGTATCTCGAAGTCATTGAAAGGAAGACCGCAACACTATTTGAGGCCTGTACTAAATGCGGCGCCATTTTGGGCGAAGGCAGCGAAAAAGAAATTTCAGCACTTTCGAAATACGGCTACCACCTGGGTGTGGGATTCCAAATGACGGACGATATCTTAGATATCGTGTCAGGTGAACTGACTTTGGGAAAACCTGTGGGGGCTGATGTCACCATGGGCAGGCAAACCTTCGTAATCCTCCACGCGCTGAAGGTTGCGTCCGTTGAAGACAAAAAAGAGCTGGTGTCAATTTTAGAAAGAAAGATGGGGTCAGACACCGACGTAAAAAGGGCGCTAAAGATTATTAAAAACACAAACTCAATAAAATATGCCTCTAATCGGGCAAAATCACAGATGGAATTAGCAAAAAAGGAACTAAACGGGCTGGAGGATACCGAGTCAAAAAGGGCTCTAGAGGTAATTGCCGAGTATGCGGTCGAAAGAAGCTTTTGAATGATAAGTTTTATATTGTACAAGCGGCAAAGTTTTCTAACTTAACTCTAAGAATGGAGGATGAGAAAAATGAAAAGAAGGGATTACCTTCTACCTGATTGAAAAGGCCAAAAAAGGCATGAATTTGCCTAAAAAGGTAACAATTTTTGATACTACGTTAAGGGACGGTGAACAGACTCCCGGAATTGCGCTCTCTGTCAGCGAAAAGATGGAGATCGCCTGCCAGTTGAACACGCTCGGAATTGACATTATCGAGGCAGGTTTTCCTATTTCTTCCAAGGGAGAAAAAAATGCTGTTTCAAAGATAGCATCGGCTGGGCTTGATTCTACGGTCTGCGGCCTTTCCAGAGTACTTATCCCGGATATAGATGCCGCTCTTGACTGCGGCGTTGGAATGGTCCACACATTTGTCTCAACGTCTGACATCCAGATAGCTCACACGATAAAAAAATCCAAGGAGGAAATAATAGCGATGTCGGTAGATGCCGTAACCCATATAAAGGACCACGGTGTCAAATGTCTGTTTTCCGCTATGGATGCAACCCGGACCGATATTGACTATTTGGTCAAAATTTTCAAGGCAGTCGAGGAAGCTGGTGCGGATATAATAAATATCCCTGACACCGTTGGCGTTGTGATGCCCTCTGCAATGAGGGCAATTACTGCCGAGATATTTGACGCTGTGTCGATACCGATAGATGTGCACTGCCATAATGACTTCGGACTCGCCGTCGCAAACAGCCTTGCCGCAGTAGAAGGCGGCGCAAGAGAGATCCAGTGCACTGTAAACGGCCTCGGTGAGAGGGCAGGAAATGCTGACCTGGAAGCGATTGTGATGAGCCTTAAGTCCCTCTACGGTGTCAAGACCAATATTAATACCGAGCACCTCTACGAGACCTCAAAGATGGTGGAGAGATACACAGGCATAAGAATGCCTCCCAATTTCCCGATTGTAGGCGAAAATGCATTCTCCCACGAGTCTGGAATACACACTCACGGCGTACTTGAAAGAAGCGACACGTTCGAGCCCGGGATAATGACGCCTGAGATGGTGGGCCACAGGCGAAGGATAGTGTCTGGAAAACACGCAGGCACACACGGAATAGCTGCCATGCTTGATGATTTAGGCATACGTCCCAAAAAGGGCCAGCTCAATGAAATAACCGACAGGGTAAAAGACCTTGGAGATAAAGGGAAGGAGGTTACCGAAGCTGACCTTCAGGCGATAGCAGAGGCCATTATGGGAGAAGTTGCGCGTGAAAAGAAGCTTGTCGAGCTTAAAGAATTCACGGTCCTTACTGGAAACACTGTAATCCCTACGGCTTCAATAAAGCTTAGATTCAAGGAAAGGGAACTAATTGGTGCTGACACAGGAGTTGGCCCCGTAGATGCAGCATTAAATGCAGTAAGAAGCGTTATAAACGACATAGAGGACATAAAAATCACCGAATATCGCCTGGCTGCAATCACGGGCGGCTCAAATGCTCTTGCTGAAGTTCTGGTAAAACTCGAGGATAAATCAGGGCAGGTGGTTTCAGGGAGGGCTGCAAGAGAGGACATCGTAATGGCATCTGTTGAGGCCATGATTTCCGGGATAAACAGGATATTTTTGATGCGGGAAAGGGAATGAGGCGATTTAGGATCTCAATCAGCAAAATTAATAAATAGCTGGTGCAATCCATGTATCATGGAAACGGCAAGGAGGCGGCCAGGCATAGAGAAGGCTATAAATGAAATAGACGAGAAAGATTTCAGGGTAAGGATTTTGGGAACTGTGGTAGACTTTGATGAGGAAAACAACTCCTTCATGGTTGATGATGGGACTGGCAGAGCAAGGATATTTTTTACTGACTCAGGAGAGTTCCCGATACGTGGAACCGGAAGTCTTTTGAGAGTGCTTGGGAAGGTAAGGAAAGATAAAGAAATTGAAATCGATGCAGAAATTATCCAGGACATGTCCAGGCTCGATTTAGGGCTGATGAATAAGACGAAAGATGTACTAGAAAAATTGACTGATTCACGTGAAATGTTATGAGGTGAACGAATGTTTAAAGCAAAGTTAAAGGACCCGAAACTTTTGAAGAATTCAATAGATGTCATATCAAATATGGTTGACGAAGTAGGTATCAACGTTACAGCAGAGGGCATGACACTTAAGGCAATGGACCCTGCCCATGTTGCCCTTGTTGATTTTGAGCTGGGAAAGGATGCCTTTGAGGAATATGAAGCAAGTGAAAACCTTGTACTTGGCATGGATCTAGGCAGGCTAAATACTATCCTGAAAAGGGCGGCTGCTGATGACGATATAAGTTTAGAACTAGATTCAGAAAACAATGCGCTGAAAATCAGGATTAAAAATGCTTCGACAAGGACGTTTAATCTCCCGTTAATTGAGGTCTCAGATGAGGAGGTTAAGGTGCCAGACCTGGAGTTTCCAGGCACGGTGGAGATAAACTCAAAGATTATAAGCGAGGGGATAAAGGACGCTGAGATATTAAGTGACCATGTAACTTTGGGTTTAGATAAAGAAAACTTCTATATAAAAGCTCAAGGGGATTTGGGCAATGTTGAAATCAAGGTCGAAAAGGAAGGGGCAGTATCGTTCGACGTGAAAGAAGGGTCAAGCAGCATGTTCTCATTAGAGTACCTTAAAGACATGATAAAGGCAAGCGACATCGCTAGCACAGTAAAAATTTCTCTTGGGAAAAACATCCCGGTGAGAATGGACTTTTTGTCTCAGGACATAAGACTTAGCTTTCTTTTGGCCCCACGGATCGAAAGCGAGTAAATGGCATTCGACGGTCTCACAATGAAAAGCGCTGCTTACATGCGAGTGAGACCTTACTTCCTTTTGGGAAGTATGGCACTTGAGGATCGAAGCGACGAAAGTGCCCATGAACGGCCATCCTGTCTTTAATGAGGCACAAGTGAGGAGAATGCCTATACTAAACCCGTTCTCTAAAAAAGCAAAACGTATTGTAAAAAATGCGCCTCCTCTGGTCAAGCTTCCTAGGCATATTTTTGAGGAGGCAATAAAAAAGGTCCTCTGGAAAAAGATTCATAAGCGCCCACCCCGGGAAATTTTATTTTTGGAAGGCGAAAACGACGTTCTTTCCTATCACGTACTTTTTTTGAGTGCAGGGCTTAATTTTAGTCCATATTCGATGGAGCTTGGGCTTGTCAAAGATATAGTTTACAGTATTACCCTGGCCCGGCTTATGGAGGCATATAAAACCGAGGGCGAAAAATTCAGGTGGAGATTTGAAGATAAGTTCGAAGTAGAAGAGGTCTCTACAGGGGGCATAGGCCCCCCTGAATATAAAGTGAAATGGAAGTTTTTTTTGCCGCTTGTAAGTTCAAAAGAGATGCGTCTTACAGAGTGGGACATCTCTGGAGGGTATATACTTTCCAATAGGACGAGGCTGCAAAAAAATAGGAAACTTACGCTAATGGGCCTTTCTGATATGTACTCTCGACTCATCGCAGTTCAGGCAGTCCGGTACATGTCATCGATTTCTGGAAAAAAGGAGGAGAGCCCGCTTGAGATTTCTGAATCTTTAAATGACATTGCAAAAGTCCTCTCAGAAATATCAGAAGAGTCCTTTAAGAGTGGGGGGTTCCTGTCTAAAGGTAAGCCAAAGAAGTTTGCAACCAACAATTTCCCTCCATGCATTCAGGGCATTCTCCGGGGGGCAACGTCTGGCTCCAGAAACTACGCTATAAGCGTTCTTCTTACATCCTTCCTGTCATATGCACGGGCCGCTCCGGGAAAGGTGGAAAATCCCATACTTTCTGATTTTATAAAGGACCAAAATGTCCTTTCAGACGAGATCATGCCTTTGATACTTGGGGCCGCCGAAAGGTGCCAGCCACCTCTTTTTGAGGACCAGCCTCTTGAGAAAATGAACGTCTCCTACCATCTGGGACTCGGCCTGACCGGTGAGGCAAAGCTTGAAAATTCTGGAAGCTCAAAATGGTACGTTCCGCCCAATTGTGAGAAAATAAGAAGGGAGTCACCCGCCCTCTGCAGGCCAGATAAGCTATGCAAGAAAATAAAAAATCCATTAAATTATTATTTTATAAAGATGAAAGGTGCCGAAGATGAAGGGGGGGATGACCGGGAAAAGACAGAGGAAAACCCCGTCCCTTCAGAAGATAATATATAGAATAAAATACTTATTTAGTAGAGGAAGTTAAATGTGCGGCATAGTTGGTTATATTGGAGAAAAGGGCGCATCGCCCATACTTTATGAAAACTTAAAAAGGCTTGAGTACAGGGGCTATGATTCCTGCGGCATTGCCTCCCTCGAAAATAAAATACATTTAAAAAAAGACATCGGCATGGTAAGCGAAATAGAAAGAAAGATTGACCTGACATCGCTTCCTGGAAAAATAGGAATTGGTCATACCCGATGGGCGACCCACGGGGGAGTAACAAAGGAAAACGCCCACCCCCACTTCGACTGCACAGGAAAGATTGCAATAGTCCACAACGGGATAGTATCAAATTTTTCTGACCTCCGAAGGTCGCTTACCAAGAAAGGGCACGTATTTAAATCAGAAACAGACTCCGAAATAATAGCTCACCTGATTGAAGAAAAGTACAGCGGAGACCTTGAGGCCGCCGTAAGAGACGCGCTTTCAGAGATTTTAGGCACCTATGCCCTTTTGGTGCTATCTTCCCGCGAACCCGACAGGATAATATGCGCGAGAAACGAAAGCCCTCTCATTCTTGGCATTGGGGACGGCGAGATGCATATCGGATCGGACATCTCTTCATTTCTAAGATTTACAAAAAAGGCCGTACCTTTAGATGAAATGGAATATGCAGTGGTCAAAAAGGAGGGATATGAGATAAAATCACTATCCACCGGCAAAAAATTAAAAAAGGATATCCTGGAGATAGATTGGTCGGAGGAGGTTGCAAAAAAGGATGGATATGCGCACTTCATGCTAAAAGAGATTTTAGGACAGCCCAAAACTGTTATAAATTCCCTGAATGTTTACCCGGAGGATATCTCAAGACTTGCCAGAATGGTGGGGGATGCTGACAGGGTATACCTCTGTGCGGCGGGGACAAGCCTCCATGCAGCCATGCTTGCCGAGTACTGGTTTTCTTCTTTATGCAAAAAGGTGGTGATTTCCTTAGACTCCTCCGAGTTGCAAAACAAAGGCGTAATTGATAAAAATACCCTGGTAATTGGCGTCACCCAGTCAGGTGAAACTTACGATACACTATCTGCTATGCGGTATGCAAAGGACAGGGGTGCAAAAACAGCTGCAATAGTAAATGTTGCAGGTTCGACAGCTGCAAGGCTCGCTGACCATGCCGTCCTTTTGGGATGCGGCATCGAAATATCGGTTTGCGCAACAAAGACATTTACCAGCCAGGGCGTAATCCTGCTCAGGACCGCCCTTGAACTTGGAAAACAATTAGGCATTGATGTCTCAAAAATAGAAAAAGAGCTTTTAAAGCTTCCAGATTACCTGGAAACCACGCTTATGCTGCAAAAAGAGATAGAAGAGATATCAAAGAGGCATCTGACACCTAAAAACTACATTTACATTGGGCGGGGAATAAATCTCCCAAGTGCCCTTGAAGGGGCATTAAAATTAAAAGAGATTACATATCACCATGCAGAAGGCATGAGCGGTGGAATGCTAAAACACGGGACCATTTCCTTAATTGACAATGACATGCGGGTCATTGCCATTGTTCCGGCATCCGGTGAGAACAGGGCACGGGCAAAAAGCAATATCCATGAGATAAAGGCGAGGGTCGGCACAATAATATGCATTACCTCCGGCGGCCCCATAGAGGCCTGTGATGCAAGTATCGTAGCCCCAGAGTGCGACGAGCTTGTGTCCCCCCTGGTCTTTGCCCCGATATACCAGCTTATGGCCTATCACACTGCTGTAAGGCTCAAAAGAAACGTGGACAGGCCAAGAGCCCTTGCAAAAAGTGTCACGGTAGAATAATCTGAATCAGTCCGGCATGAAACTTTAGAAGAGGTGGAGAGAGGTTCGGGTTTTATTTAAAGAACCCGATAGAGGTGGAGGCGATTGGAGAATTAGTGGAAAACCCGAACCCTAACTGCACACTTCCGAAAGGTGCTTATTTATACCTTTCGAACCTTAAATTACAAGAGAATAAACCACAGGGGGCCGAAAAGATGAAAGTTGGGTTTTCAATTTACAGATTTGACTGGCCCGGCAGCCCGGGCAATATTGGATCCACATTAAAAGAGATTTCAGTTGCAGCAGAGCAGGCAGGATTTAGTAGCATATGGGTCATGGACCATTTCTTTCAATTAGACGAGATGGTCGGCCCTGCCGAGGACCCGATGCTGGAGGCATACAGCACGCTAGGATTTCTCGCAGGCAGCACGAAGCGAATGCGGCTTGGAACTTTAGTTTCTGGCGTCATCTACCGAAATCCTGGACTTTTAGTCAAGGCAGTGACCTCACTTGACGTTGTCTCAGGGGGGCGTGCGAATTTTGGCATTGGCGCTGCCTGGTACGAGCGTGAAGCGATGGGACTAGGCTTTCCATTTCCCGCATTAAAAGAGCGATACGAGCGTTTGGAGGAGACCATCCAGATTGCCAAAAAGATGTGGTCGGGCGATACCTCGCCGTATAAAGGGAAGCATTATCAGCTGGCAGAACCCATCAATAGTCCACAGCCAATAACAAAGCCGCACCCTCCAATTCTAATAGGCGGAGGGGGAGAAAAGAAAACGCTTCGGCTCGTTGCACAATATGCAGATGCATGCAACCTATTTGCGATGGGTGGAATTGATGACATCGCCCATAAATTGGATGTTCTCAGGCATCATTGCGAGGATATTGGCAGGCCCTATGATGAAATTGAACGGACCGTCTTGAGCATGGCACATATGGCGCCCGATTCTATGACGGTCTCCGATGTCATCAATTCTTGTCGGGATTTGGCCAAACTTGGCATACAGCACGTGATTTTTGCCATGCCCAACATACACGAGATTGAAATTTTTGAAAAATTTGGCGAGGAGATAATCCCTGCCGTTTCCGAATTTTAAGGGCGCTATTTCAATCCATCAAACTTGGCCATTTTTAAAGCCCCATCTATCTCCCTTGCAACTCCTTGATAGAATTCTATACTTTCGCCGTATGGGTCCTCTATATCCCCATAAGTTCCAGCATAATCCTTTAGATTAAAGATTTTTCCTTCCGCTTCAGGGTCCATTCTCTTCAGAAATTCTTCCTGATGTCTTTCCATGGTTAAAACAAGGTCAGCATCATCTACCATATCTCCATCTATCTGCCGTGAAATGTGACTAGAGATATCAACGCCGTATTCCTGCATTACCTTGAGGGCTTCAGGGGAGGCGCCTCTGTTATAAAGGGCGCTTACTCCTGCAGAGGATACAGAAAAATCACCGTGCATTTTCTTAAGTAGCCCTTCTGCCATAGGGCTCCTGCATATGTTACCTGTGCAAACGAAAAGGACTTTTGACATGTTACCTAAATTATCAGTTTGCATTATCTAGATTTAAACTCCTTTGCAATAACTGAAGCAAAAAAAATTCCGAACACAAAACAGTATCCCCAACTTTTATATATCAACCAGTCAATATTTCCGTTGTGATAATATGGTGATGGGCAACTTCTTTAGGGACGAGCGGGGACAGCTTGTCGGTACACCATTAAAACTGGTCATCGCTGTCGTAATTGGTGTCGCTGTTCTTGGGATACTCCTGCAGATGATGAACCTTGTGAGCGTGATGAATCCGCATTCGTTTAACGTTGTTGAGGGTTCGGGATTTACAGACGACAAGGGAAGCATCTGGCAAAATCCTTCGGACAGGTCTGGTAAGGGAGACGTAGTGTTCACAGTAAAAGACGAGAACGATGGGAGTTTGGTGCAGGGAGCCATAGTTGAACTCAAAGGTGCGGGAGTAAATTCTGCACAGGTAACAAATAAAGATGGTGTAGCAACCTTCAGTGCCCTTAAATTTGATCTTTCCGGAGCCCCTTATGCCAAGGCGACGATATCGGTAAGTAAAGAAGGCTATTCTCGCTGGACCAACACCTATCTAGTAAAACCGAAGCCATAATTTAAGCAACCACCTCTCTTGCTATTTTAATCCTGCCCGAACCCAACATGCACGGGGGCCGGGGCATTTTTACAAACACCGGGGCATCAAAAAGTTCGTGGTCCAAAAGTTTGTCATCTTTTTTAAACCTTCGCATCTTCTCTTTTATCTCCTTTGAAAATTTGTTATAGAGTGGGCTGGTAAGTTCGGCCTCCTTTGTC
The DNA here is from genome assembly GCA_036446855.1 of Hydrothermarchaeaceae archaeon (SeqCode). Lineage (GTDB taxonomy): Archaea > Hydrothermarchaeota > Hydrothermarchaeia > Hydrothermarchaeales > Hydrothermarchaeaceae > JAHJSX01. The sequence continues at coordinate 13,232 of JAZFTU010000179.1, forward strand.
TTGCCGTAGATGTCTGTGGAAACGTTCCCGATGATGTTTGGGTCAACCTTTGACTTGAACTGCTCGGCACCAAAAAGTGAAAGTCCAATGCTCCTCCCCCTCGCGCTTATGTCTATCAGTTTTGCCTTAAGCGACGCAATGTCCGGGGTATGGGAGGGCGGCGCATACTTGTTAAGCTCGTCCATAAAAAAGATTAGCTTGCTTACCTTGAGGCTTTTTGATTCCAGACGGGATACGAATTCTGAGATTACCTTTTCGAATACGAGCTTTCTTGGGTAAAAGCCGAGCTTTTGGATGTCCACAACCCATACTGTCCTGTCAGTGAGTTCGTCGTATGGAAGGCCGACTACCTCATCATCAAATCCTGTAATAAGTCCGCAGTATTTGGAATCAAGGCCTTTCAGCTGGTTGTAGAGTTTGCCCCATGTCGCCTTGTAAGTCCCCTTTACTAGTTCAGTCCATCCATAACTTTCGAGCAAGAGCTCATCTCGCATGAACAGCAGGATGTCAGAAAATGAGGTAATCCCTCTTTCTGCGCTCATTCTTTTGAGGTCATAAAATGCAGTGTCAAGTTTTTCTTTCTGGTCCGGGTCTCCTGCCTTGAGAATGGAAGGGATATACTCTGAAATCTCCTGATACCCCCACCTGAACACCTCTATATCTTCACGTAGGGAGGCTCCTCTTTGAAGAATATCTGACGGGGCAAAAAAACGTGCCTTAAACCCCCCTGGGCGGATGTTGCAAATTCTGTATATTTCCCTGTCAGAGGTCTCAAGGCTCGGGTTTGCATTGTCAATATAAAGGAGGTCATCGCTTTTTATGTTGAACAGGATGCATGCAACGCTCTCTTCAGAATGGGTAAAAATCGAGCTTAGAAGAAAGAGGAAGGCAGATGTCTTTGTACCAAGGCCAGACATTCCAGAGATATTTACGTGGGCCCCCTCATAGCCTAAAAGGTATTCTTCGTTGACCCTCACAGAAACGTTTGATCCATCGGTATTTTTAAACATCCCAAAAGGTATTTTAGAGTCCTCGAAGTTGAATATCTTAGTTAGTTCACTTGTAGTTGGATATGTCACAAGGCCATCTCTTATGGGCCTATCCTTGTCCTGTTTTAAAATCCTGGCACGGCATACGATAGTGGACTGCTCTTTATTTGGTGCTTTTACCTGTGGGTCGCCGCCACGGGAAAGCTGGTGCATCAGGGGGTCGTCTATTTCAAGGTAGCTCACCATGTCCTCCACTATGCCAAACGCTGCACTGGTGCCAACTTCCGCCTTCACTACTGAACCAATGGAGACAGTTTTCTCTTCCGCATGTATCCAGAAATAAAATTCACTTGGCGTATTCGGCCTCCCTTTTGTGCCAACAATCGTTCCTAATGGCTTCATATTCTTCACACCGACTTGAGAGTCATCTCTATATGCTTTGAGCCGGGAATCTGGGTTTTTAAGTAGTTTTCGCATACCTGTATGGGGTATATCTGTCTGTCCCACCTCTCGCAGTTTGACCTAACCCTGCTCTCTGCAATAATCCACGAAGGAAACTCTTCAATAAGGGAAAAAGGCGAGTTGTACTCTATTCTCAAAAGACCCATTTCCGGGTGAGTGGGCTTGTTAATCCTCAGGTAAAAGGAGTTAACCTTGTGGCTTAAAACCGAGGAGTTTTCCAAAAATTGTATGGAAAATTTCATGCTTCTATGGAAACATGGCATATTCCAGACCATCTGCTGTATGTCGGGGTAGACGTTCTGAAGATACAACGTTCGGTGAGTTTTTATAAGACCTGCAACTTGCTCTGATTTAATGGTTCCGAAAATGTTCCCATCTTTTATGAGAATCGAG